>CALFPM010000081.1 GCA_937919155.1 uncultured Clostridia bacterium | reverse complement strand
AGGTAAAAGACGGTCTTGCAGACGGAACAACAGGTTATTCAAAGACTCTTCCCGGCTTCTGGACCTGTGACGATGCAACAGCAGCCAGCAAGTCTTCAGGCTGGATGCAGAGAAAGGGTACAATCTTCATTAAGGATGCAGATGCAAACCCTGTAGAAAATGACAGTGTACTTGCAACAGATTGTAAGTCAACATACACCAACTACGATATCATCGATAATTTCCTTTTCGGTGACCTCGAGCATAACTTCACAATCGGCAAGAATCCCAACGCAGGTGGCGGAGTAGTTGTTAAGAAGTACACCGTAACATTCCTTGAGAATGACGGCACAGAAATTTCAGCAACAGACTATGTTAAGGATGCTGCAGTTGCAGTTCCCGCTGCTGTTGAAGGTCAGCTCGGTTGGGCAGACACAGCAACAGGCGCTCTTGTTGATCTTACAGATTATGTGGCAACAAGAAAAGCTGAGTTCAAGCGTGTTCTTGACACAGACGAATTTGAAATTGTTCTTAATGTTGACGGCGGCGCAGCTCCCGAAGATGCAACCGTTAACGAGGATGGCAATATCGTAATCAAGGCAGGCTTCGGTGAAGAAGTTAACCTTGCAGAAATTCCCGTTCCCACCAAGGAAGGCTACACAGGCGCATGGGATACAGAAACAATTACCATTGATAACATCAAGGGTGCAAGCGCAAAGATCGTTTGGACAGCAAACAAATATAAGGCAACATTCTATCTCAACGAGGGCGATGCAGAAGCACTCGGCACCGTCGATGCAACCTACAAGAGCAGTGTAACATACAAGGCTGAGAAGGATGGCTTCAAGTTCACAGGTTGGGTTGATGCAGAAACAGGCGAAGTTGTTTCAACAGGCGAACGTTTTGCATATAACTTTGCAAGCGACAAGACATTCTACGCTTCATGGACAGAGTACAATTCAGCTATCACATTCATGATCAGAGATTATGAAAACGGCAGCGGTTGGAAGGTTGCAGCTGTTAAGGGCGGCGACGCAGGCACAACTCTCAGCAAGTCTGATATTGACAAGATTCTTGCAAAAGTTGAATCAGAAAACGGACTTGAAGTTACAAAGATTGCAAACAGAGCAGCTGTTTACTCAGATGAAGAGCTTCTTGAATACATTAATATTTCAAACGGTATTGAATTCAACGGCAGCGCAACAATCTATGTAGCAACAACAATCACATTTAACATTAATTGGGTAGTTGAAGGCGAAGTTGCAGAGACAACATCAGTAACAACTATCATGACAGGTAAGACAGGCGTTTATACAGTATTCGCAGAAACAACTGCAGATACAACACCTCCCGGAGGCTATGCATTCAAGGGTTGGAAGAATGAAGCTACAGGCGAAGCTCTCACATATACCAAGAGCGGTATTGAGCTTAACGGCAACTTTGCACGTGAACTTACCTTCGTCGCTGACTTCCAGGAAGCTGAATACACAATCGTATTCAATATGCAGAACGGTAACTCACCCGATAAACTCACAGCTACAAAGACATATAAGGTTGGCGATGCAATCAGCCTTGATGGCCTGACAGTTACAAATGCAGAAGGCAAGGAAGTTAAGCTTCCCGTTATCGGCAAGGAAAACTCAGAGCAGGAAACTCCCTTCATGGATGTATATGGCTACGAATTCAAGGGATGGAAGATCGGAAGCGGTAAGGACGAGGCAGATGTGACCTTCCCCGTTGAAGAGCTCACAGCAGAGGCTGTTGAACTTTATGCATCAAGCGACTTCACAATCACTATTAATGCTAAGTGGGAAGCTCTTGAGTATGATCTCAGATTCTTCTATGCAACAGCTGACACAGATATGTCACTTCCCGTTGAAGAAAGAACATACGGTGAGCCTATTGTTATCAAGGTTAAGACAAAAGAGCCCATCAAGCTTGTTCTTTCAGGCGATAACCTCAACAAGGTTCTTGAAAACACTCCCGAAGGATACACATTCCTTAACTTCAAGCAGCTTGCAGAAGGCGTAATTTCAAATATGCCCGCATACGGTCTTGATGTTTACGCAAGATACATGGCAAAGTCAATCAAGGTTTATGTTGATTACAACAACGGCAAGACAGATGAAAACGGCAACTTTCTTCCCCTTGAGCAGACTCTTGCAGAGACTCCCATCACACGTAATAACCCTGTTTACTACGGTGACGACCTTGAAAGACAGGAAGATATTGAAAACGGCATCGCATTCGGTACAGGTGTTCTTGTTAAGAGAGCAATTATGACCGAAGGTGACAAGCCCGGTGCAAGTTACGAAGTAGTTTCATGGAATGTTTACCACGTTGAAGAGGGTGCTGATATCTACGACAAGGCAAACTGGAAACCCGGCGCAAATGATGAAGGCACAACAATTGCAAAGTCAACAATCATTTATCAGCCCGAGTGGAAGCATCATTCAGAGTTCTTCTTCAGAGTATACGGCACAGACGGCAAGATCTTCATGGCATTCGGCAAGAACTTCAAGAGCTACTACTGGAACAACGACTATGTATGTAAGAGAGGCGACACAACCGTAAATAAGGATAAGGAAAACAACGTTATCCTTCTTTACAAGATCGCATTCGAAACAGACGGTGGTCTCACAATGCGTTTTGATCCCATCTACGCACCCAGAAGCATGTTCACACTTGAAGCAATCGGAGGATTGTTCGGTGCTATCGGCAACCTTATCGGTAGTCTGCTTTAATAAAATCTGAATAGCTTTAAGCCCCCGTACTTCGGTACGGGGGCTTTTGTCTGCCTATAAAGTTGCCGGAAAACAAATGAAAAAGAGATGGTTATTTTGGGGTAAAAAGTATTTTTCCTGCCTCGCCAACGGCAAGAGGAACAACTGAAAGAAGAGCAACGGTTATCCATTGGGGCGCAGCAAGTGCGGTTACTCCGAAAATCTCTGCAAGAGGAGGTATCAAAATAACCGATGCCTGTACGGCGCAACACACGGCGACAGCCGCCGTCATTGTTTTGTTGGAAAACAACCCGATTTTAAAAAGCGGCAGAGTTGAGCGCATATTGATTGCGTGGGCAATTTCACAAAAACTCAGGGTGCAAAATGCCATTGTTCTGCCGATGACAAGGTCAATCCGATTTCCGAGCAGAAATGCAAGCACGGTTATTGTTCCCACAAGCATTCCCTCAAGGGATATGTCGAGCCACATTCCGTCAGCAAAAAATCCTTTTTTGGGTGAAACGGGAGGTCTCATCATAATGTTACGCTCGTTCTTTTCCGTTCCGAGAGCCATTGCAGGGAGAGAATCTGTGACAAGATTGACCCAGAGCAACTGTATGGGCAACAGGGGAGGAGCAATGTTCAACAGAGAGGCAGCAAAAACGGCAAGGATTTCGCCTATGTTTGTGCCGAGCAAAAAGTGAACGGCTTTCTTGATGTTGTCATAAATTCCTCTGCCACGCTCAACGGCTTTCACGATTGTTGCAAAATTATCGTCTGTGAGAATCATATCGGCGGCATTTTTTGCAACATCGGTGCCGCCTTTTCCCATAGCGCAGCCTATGTCGGCAGCTTTCAGGGCGGGGGCGTCATTAACACCGTCTCCTGTCATTGCAACGATTTCCCCACGGGCACGGAATGCCTTGACGATTCTGACTTTATGCTCGGGACTCACCCTTGCAAAAACTCTGCAGGTGCTTATAACCTCGGCAAGTCTGCTGTCGCTCATTCCGTCAAGCTCATTGCCGCTGATTGCGGTGCATCCGTCTTCAAGAATGCCGAGATTTTTTGCAACGGCACAGGCGGTGATAATGTGATCGCCCGTAATCATAACAGGAATTATGCCCGCTTTTTTGCAGGTTGCAACCGCCTTTGCGGCTTCGGGCCGAGGCGGGTCAATCATGCCGATTAGTCCGAGAAAAGTCAGATTATGTGCAACGCGGTCATCGGTAGAAAAAGTCTCGCGGTATGCAACCGCAATCACTCTCAGAGCATCTGCCGCCATTTCTTCGTTGTTTTGCAGAATCCTCCGTCTGTGGGCAGCGGTAAGTGACGCGCCTTGCTCGGTTTTGGTGCAGGTGTTGAGAATAACATCAGGTGCGCCTTTTACAATGAGAAGATTTTTGCCGTGAACCATATTAACGGTTGCCATCATCTTTTTTTCGCTGGAAAAAGGGGTTTCTCCAAGTCGGGGATAATTTTCCGAAAGTGAAGATGTTTTCTCTCCGCAACCGTATGCAGCGCAAAGAATGGCGGTTTCCGTGGGGTCCCCCTCAAAAGTCAGATTTTTTCCTTTTTTTACGGTGCGTGCATTGTTGCACAGGGAACCGAAAAGCAGAATTTTCTTTGCAACCTCGGATGTTTCGCTGAGTTTGCCGTTTATGTTTCTGATTTGTGTGACAGTCATTTTATTTTGTGTCAGTGTGCCTGTTTTGTCGGAGCAGATAACCGTTGTTGCGCCAAGTGTTTCAACCGCAGGCAAGTGTCGGATTATCGCGTTGCTTTTCGCCATACGCTGAACTCCCATTGAAAGAACAATGGTTACAATCGCAGGCAGACCCTCGGGAATGGCGGCGACTGCAAGGCTCACGGAAAGCATAAACGAGGGAAGAATGCCGCTTTTTCTGATTATTCCGAGAACAAAAACCAAGGCACAGATTATCAGTGCGCCTATACCCAGAGCCTTGCCTATTTTTGCAAGCCTTATCTGCAACGGAGTCTGCGGAGATTCTTCATCGGCAAGAAGATGAGCAATTTTGCCCACCTGAGTGTTCATTCCTGTTTCAGTAACAACGGCACGGCAATTGCCTGCAAGAACGGTGGTTGATGAGAAAATCATATTTTTTCTGTCTGCAGGGGCACAGTCAGATGAAAAAACGGAATCGGCATTTTTTTCACAGGGTTCGGATTCTCCCGTTAATGCACTTTCCTGCACTTTCAGAGAGTTTTCTTCAATCAGCCTTGCATCGGCAGGCACCATATCTCCGCTTTCGAGCAGAATCACATCTCCTGAAACCAGCTGTTCGGCAGGGATTTTTTTTGTTTTGCCTGAGCGGATAACGGTTGCTTCGGGTGCAGACATTTTTTTCAGAGCTTCAATTGCTTTTTCAGCGCGTCTTTCCTGATAAACTCCGATTGCGGCATTCACCACAACAATCAGCAGAATTACAATCGGTTCAACAAAATCACCTTTGCCCTCAATAATCCCCGTCAGAAAAGAGATTATGCATGCAATGAAAAGAATGATAACGCAAAAATCCGAAAACTGCTCTGCAAATTGTCTCAGAACGGAGGGCTTCTTTTTACCTTCAAGAATATTCTTTCCGTTTTTTGCAAGCAGCGTTTTGGCGTTTTGCTCCGTCAATCCGTCTGAAATACTTGTTTTTAAGTTTTCGGCAACCTGTTGTGCAGTTAATGAGTGCCAATCCATAAACTTCCCCTTCCTGAATAATATTATTACTTAAATATATTCACAAGAGGACAAAAAAATCCCCCGCACAGCATTTGCTGAACGGGGAATTCTGTTATTCACCTCTGAGTTTTGCGAGGCAGACTTTGCATATATATTTACCCTCAAATTCGGTGAGGTCATCCTTTGATTTGCAGAAGCAACAGTCATCGACTGCTTTTTTGCAGATAAGCTGTGTGCCGTCACAAAAAAATTCAATCTTGCTGCCCGGTTCAAGGATGTCCAGCTCTTTTCTGAGCTGTTTGGGAATGACTATTCTGCCCACATCGTCAATTTCGCGAATAAATCCGGCGTACATCTTACACACCTCTCAAAAAATATTTTAAGTATTATATACCATTAATTGGGATAAATGTCAAGAAAAAATAACAAAAATTGTCAATAAAACCCAGTAATTGCCAAAATCTGAAAAGGTGAAATTTTCTTTTGAATAATATTTGAAGAATGAATATTGAATTCGGTCAATCAATGGGATATAATTACTCCTGACAAAACAAAAGGAGTTTTTTATGTTAGGGATTATTGATATCGGCGGTGGACTCCGCGGAGTTTATACCGCAGGAATTTACGATTATCTTATCGATAACGGAATTGATATTGAATATTGCATTGGTGTTTCTTCAGGCAGCGCAAACCTTATTAACTATGTTGCGGGTCAGAGAGGAAGAGCAAAACGTTTCTATACGGAGCATTCTTTTGATAAGAATTACCTGGGCGCAGGGAGCTACATAAAAAACGGAATGCTCATTAATCTTGATTATATTTATTCCACCCTTATAAACAGTGACGGCAAAGACCCTCTTGATTTTGATGCGATCAAGAATTCAACCAAGTCGTTTAATTGCGTTGCAACCGTTGCCAAAACGGCAGAACCGCGCTACTTCACAAAAGACGATATGAAGCAGGATGATTACACTCTGCTTAAAGCCTGCTGTGCATTGCCTGTTGCCTGCCGTAAACCCATAAGTTTTAAGGGTGAAAGATTTTTTGACGGCGGAGCATCAGACCCGATGCCCTATGAAAAAGCTTTTGCGGACGGTTGCGAAAAGTTGATAATCTGCATTACCTTGCCCATAGATCACCGCAAAACCGCCATGCCTGCGTTTCTTGTGAAACTGCTTCTTGCAGGTTATCCCAAGGTGAGAGATTATGTTCTCAGGATGCACAATGTGTATAATGACGGAATAGAAGCTCTTCTGGAGCTTGAAAGACAGGGCAAGGCAATTGTTATTTATCCCCGCGAATGCTTCGATGTCAGCACAATTTCGGGCGAAAAGGAAAATATGGAAAAGCTCTATCAACTTGGATATGAGGACGGCAAAAAGATAGAGGAGTTTGTTAATAATTACAGAGCGGCAAAATAAGCAAAACCCCGTACCGAATCGGTACGGGGTGATTTTTATGGCTTTATTTGTTTTTTGAACCTGCTCTCTGAATTGCCTTGACGATTTCAACAATGGGAATTACAAGGAATGCAAGACCGATTGAAATGCCGTATGCTTTTGCGTCAAGGTGAGCAAAGTCAAACATTTCTGCAAGTAAGGGGATTTCGATAATTGCGGTTGTGAGTGCAAGTGAAGCAAGCATTGCGCCGTAGAGAACAAAGTTGTGTGATTTCTGTGCAAATGCCATTGAAATTACGGAGCCTCTCTGTGAACGCATATTGAATGAGTGGAAGATTTCGCACATGGACATTGTGAGGAACGCCATTGTCATGCCTTCTTTGCAGTCTGCAATGTTTGTGAACTGCCAATGACCTGTTTCAAGGAATTCGCCGATAAAGAATGCGGCAAGTGTGAGAAGGGTAACGAGAACGCCCTGGTACGCTGCGTCAAATCCGAGACCGCCCGAGAAAATGCCGTCTTTGCTGTTACGGGGTTTGCGATGCATAATATTCTTTTCGGGTCTTTCGAGGCCGAGTGCAAGAGCGGGAATACTGTCTGTTACAAGGTTGATGAAAAGCAGGTGAACAGGCTTGAGAATTGTGAAGTTGAGAATTGTTGCAGCAAAGATAGAGAGAACTTCAGAAAGGTTAGAACCGAGCAGGAACTGAATTGCTTTTCTGATGTTGTCATAGATTCTTCTGCCTTCGGAAACTGCGGAAACGATTGTTGCAAAGTTGTCATCGGCAAGAACCATATCTGCAACATTCTTTGTAACATCTGTGCCTGTGATACCCATGCCGATGCCGATGTCTGCACTCTTGATTGAGGGAGCATCGTTAACACCGTCACCTGTCATTGCGGTGATCATGCCTCTTGCGCGCCATGCGTTGACGATTCTTGTTTTGTGCTCAGGCTGAACGCGGGCATATACTCTGAATTCCGTAACTCTTTCAGCAAAATCTTCATCGCTGATTTCGTTAAGCTGAGCGCCTGTGATAGCGCCTGATGCATCTTCGATAATGCCGAGTTCCATTGCAATTGCAACGGCGGTGTCCTTATGGTCACCTGTAATCATAATAGGTGTGATACCTGCGGAGCGGCACTCCTCAATAGCAGCCTTAACCTCGGGACGGACAGGGTCAATCATACCTGTAAGGCCAACGAAAACAAGGTTGTTTTCAAGAGCTTCGGGAGCAAAATCTGAAGGTGCGCTGTCATATTTTTTGAGAGCAACTGCGAGCACGCGGAGTGCCTTGTCAGCCATTCTCTTGTTGTTTTCGAGAACTTTTGCCTTGATGTCATCGGTAAAGGGAACGATTTCACCGTTGACAAGTGCGCTTGTGCAAAGCTTGAGAATTTCATCGGGTGCGCCCTTGGTGTACTGAACGATTTCACCGTCATTGTGAACGGTGGACATCATTTTTCTGCCCGAATCAAAGGGAGCTTCGCCGATTCTGGGAGCCTTTGCCATGAGGTCATTCTTGTTAAGACCCAGTGATGTTGCATAGTTAACAAGAGCAGCTTCGGTGGGTTCACCTGTGACAGAGCCGTCTGCATCAAGAGTGACATCGGTGCAAAGTGCCATTGCTGTGGCAATGAGGTTTTCATTGTCGCCGTAGTGGTCAACAACGGTCATCTTGTTCTGAGTAAGAGTACCTGTTTTGTCTGAGCAGATTATCTGAGCGCAGCCGAGAGTTTCAACGGCTGTGAGCTTTCTGATAATTGCGTTCTTCTTTGACATATTTGTAACGCCGATTGAAAGAACAATTGTAACAACGGCGGCAAGTCCTTCGGGAATGGCGGCAACCGCAAGTGAAACCGCAACCATGAAGCTGCTCAGCACGATGCTGAAATCAAGACCGCCTTTGAAGTATGCGGTAATCATCTGGAATGCGAAAAGGAAAACGCAGATGCCGAGAACAAGCTTTGTGAGAATTTTTGAAAGCTGTGAAAGCTTGATCTGAAGAGGAGTCTGACCTTCTTCAGCCTGAGCGATTGCGTCTGCAATCTTACCCATTTCCGTGCTCATTCCTGTGCCGACAACAACTGCTTTGCCTCTGCCGTAAACAACGGTTGAGCCCATATAAGCCATGTTCTTTCTGTCGCCGAGGGCAACCTCGCCTTTATCTCCGCCGTTAAGAACTTCAATAATCTTGCCAACGGGAACGGATTCACCTGTCAGCGCAGCTTCTTCAATTTTCATGCTTGCGCTTTCGAAAATTCGGCAGTCGGCAGGAACTGCATCGCCTGCTTCAAGAATAACGATATCGCCGACAACAAGGTCTTCGCTGCGCACGGAAACAAGCTTGCCGTCACGAAGAACTTTTGATGTTGCGGCACTCATTTCCTGAAGTGCTTCAATAGCCGCCTCAGCCTTGCTTTCCTGAATAACGCCGAGAACGGTGTTGATAACAACAACTACAAGAATGATAACTGTGTCGGTGGGGAAACCGAAACCGTGTTCAATCCACTCGGTAATTGCAGAAATAACCGCAGCAATGATAAGAATAATTATCATCGGGTCGGAAAGCTGCTCAAATACACGCTGAATTGTGGTTTTCTTTTTTCCTTCGTCAAGCTTGTTTTTGCCGTTTTCGGCAAGTCGTCTTTCGGCTTCTGCCGCTGAAAGACCCTGCTCGGAACTGTTCACATGCTTGAATACGGAGTCGATCTGTTCAAGATAGAACTTCATTGGTGTCAATCCTTTCAATATTTGATTTGCTTTTATTTCTTATAAATCAAAAGACCCTTGACAGAGAACACTGAAATTCTCTGTCAAAGGTCTTGCTTCCCATAGTGAGGGCCGTTTGCCAGATGCAGATGCATCGGTTGTTGACAATCGGTTATGACGGAGCCATTAAGCTACTCCCCTTTAACTTTGTCCATATTTTAACATATTTGCATTGTGATGTCAATCAATCCAAAAAAATTAACAATTGTTCTGATTATGCGGAATAAAATCCTGCGAGGCTGCGCACAAGCTCTGTGCAGAGTTCTTTATACATAAATTCTTCGAATTTTTCTTTTTTAAGCAAATTGACTCTCTGACCGTCACTGTTGCTGATATCGGGATACTGCTTGAAAGCATCTCCGCTGAAACGCACAAGGGATGTGTCGCCGTATGTGGCGGCAACGCCGTTGATTGTTTCCTCAAATTCCGCGATTTCACCCTGAGTTTCTTTTGCAAGGAAATTTGCAAGATAAATATTCTCGCTTCGGGGAGCCTGAGCCATAAAAGCAAGCATGCGGTTGTTTGCCTCCGTCCATCGGCTGATTTTGGCTCTTTCTTCTCCAACGGTAAAAGATGTATTTTTGCCCTCGGCGTCTTTGGTGTGGAGACGGTTTATCTCGGCAAATACATCCATCATATCAAGTATATCTGATTTTAAAGCGCCGTATTCCTCACAGCAGAGGATTATTTGAGAAAGTGCGGTGTTCAGTTCAAGAATTTCGGAGGAAAGGGTATCACTCAGCAGATAGCTTCCGGCATCTGTTTTCTGAGCGGTTATGCTCCATTCTTTTATTTTGTCAAGATTAAAATCGGAGAGAAGCAGAGGATAGTATTTGTTGATTTCAATCCGTAAAACTGCGTAATCCTTGAGAATATCGGCGGCATCAAGGTCTGATTTTTCTGAAAGGCTTATTGCTGATTTGTAGTCGCCGTCTTCAGCTTTGTGTTGGGCGAGAGAAAAGAATATGTTGCTTTTGGTGAAGAAAAACACAATCAGCAGCACTGCAACGGCGGCAACAACAGAAACCGCGGCAAGAATCTTTTTGTTTTTGCCGTGATTTTCATTGCCCGTATTTGGTTTTTGACCGGAACCGTTCATGTGTTGCCCCCTGTTCAAAATTGGTTATATAATTATATCATAAAATGTAAAATTAGCAAATACCGATTGACGAAAAATTTTTTCAAAATTATCAAACAAATGTTTGCATTTTCTGAACATTTGTGCTATAATAGGAACGGAAAAGGAATGTACGGAAAAAATAAGCTTTAAATTCAAGAAAAGAGGATGAATTATGAAACCAATCACCCCTATTCAGCAGAAGATATATGAATTCCTTGTGGAGATGGCAAAGGAGAATATGACCCCCAGCGTCAGAGAAATCGGCGCGGCGGTGGGTCTGCGCTCAACTTCATCTGTGCAGGCAAATCTTGATGCTCTTGAGGCTGCGGGCTACATTCAGCGCCCCCCTATG
Organism: uncultured Clostridia bacterium; assembly: GCA_937919155.1. Lineage (GTDB taxonomy): Bacteria > Bacillota > Clostridia > Oscillospirales > Acutalibacteraceae > CAG-177. Next base: position 11,653 of record CALFPM010000081.1, on the reverse strand, counting down.
CTCAAAAGATGCATCAGAATCGTTGGTCAGGCGGAAAATATTACTCATGTGCCTCTTCTCGGCACCGTAACCGCAGGTCAGCCTATCCTTGCGGTTGAGGAAATTGAAGGCTATCTGCCTTTCTCAATGCCGGGTGCAGGGGATAAAGAGCTTTTTGCGCTTAAGGTTAAGGGCGAAAGTATGCTCTGGGCAGGCATTCTGGACGGCGATATCGTTATTGTTGAAAGAACTCCCGTTGCCCGCAACGGCGAAATGGTTGTTGCTCTTGTTGAAGATTCCGCAACGGTAAAAACATTCTACAAAGAGAACGGTCATTTCAGACTTCAGCCTGAAAACGATGCATATGAACCCATCATCGTTGATGAGGTTGTGATTCTCGGCAAGGTTATTGCCAGCTACAGATATTATTAAAATGGACTGTCTCACTGAGCGAAGACCAAAAGAAACTGAATAAACAATAAACGGCTTGCAGATGCAAGCCGTTTTTGTTATTCATCCATATAATCGAGAACGCGGTCAATGAGGTTGAGCTTGTTTTCGCCTTTGAGCATTCTGACCGCAATGTGCGGTTTGCCGCCTCCTGCGCTGACAACAAATCTTCCCTTGAAATGGGCGGAAGCTTTTGCGATTTTTTCCATATCAAGCTGATTGATTTTAAAAATAAGCTTGTCGGCCTGAGAAGTGATTTCATAAACATCGTGTCTTGCAGCCTTGCCGCGGAGCAGGGCGATTTTTATAAGACCCTCAACGCTTTCAGGCGGGTCGCCGAAACGGTCGCAAAGCTCATCGATAACATCGGAGGCGTCCTCGTTTGTCTTGATATCTGCAATCCGGCGGTAAATCTGCAGTCTCTGAGGCACACTTTCGATATATTCATCGGGAATGTGAGCGTCAATCGGCAGGTCGACAACACAGTCCTTTTCAGGTTCGGAGGGCTTTTCGCCTTTTTCTTCACAAATTGCCTGCTCGAGAAGCTTTACATACATTTCATAGCCCACGGATTCCATGTGACCGTGCTGCGATGAACCGAGAACATTGCCTGCGCCTCTGAGTTCAAGGTCGCGCATTGCAATGTGGAAGCCTGAACCGAATTCCGTGAATTCTCTGATGGCATCAAGCCTGTGCACTGCAATTTCGGAGAGTTGTTTGCCTCTTGTGAATGTGAAATATGCGCTTGCTCTGCGTGATGAACGCCCAACACGGCCTCTTATCTGATGAAGCTGCGCAAGACCCATACGGTCTGCATTTTCAATAATCAGAGTGTTTGCGTTGGGAACATCAACACCTGTTTCGATAATCGTTGTGCAGACGAGAATGTCAATTTCGCCCTCGAGAAGTTTGCGCCACACTTCGCTGAGCTCATCCTCGCTCATCTTGCCGTGTCCGATTGCCACATTTGCATCGGGAAGGTGCTCTTTGATTTCAGCGGCTTTCTTTTCGATATCCTCCACGCGGTTGTAGAGATAGTACACCTGACCTCCGCGGCGGAGTTCCTGCTCCATTGCCTGAACAAGCACGGGCATATTGTGCTCGATAACATAGGTCTGAACGGGCAGTCTGTCCTGCGGAGCCTCCTCCAGCACGGACATATCCCTGATTCCCGTCATTGCCATATTCAGTGTTCGGGGGATGGGGGTGGCGGTAAGTGTAAGAACATCAACCGCAGGAAAAAGGGATTTGAGTTTTTCTTTCTGAGCAACGCCGAAACGCTGTTCCTCGTCAATTATGATGAGACCAAGGTCGCGGAACTGCACATCTTTTGAGATTATACGGTGAGTGCCGACAACAATGTCAATTGAGCCTCTGCGAAGACCGTTGACGGTTTTTTCAATTTCTTTTTTTGTGCAGAATCGTGAAAGCATGCCCGCCTCAATGGGGAATCCCTCAAATCTGCGCAGAATGGTCTGATAGTGCTGAAGCGCGAGAATGGTGGTTGGCACCATGATTGCACACTGTTTTCCATCGGCAATGCACTTGAACACGGCGCGGAGAGCAACCTCTGTTTTTCCGAACCCAACATCGCCGCAGAGAAGTCTGTCCATGGGATAAGGCTTTTCCATATCCTTTTTGATTTCGTGAATGCAACGGAGCTGGTCGTCTGTTTCCACAAATTCAAAGCGTCTCTCAAAGTCGCTCTGCATATCAATATCCTGCGAGAAAGAGTGCCCCTTGACCTTGATTCGCTTTGAATAAAGCTCAATAAGCTCCTTTGCCATATCTTTGACGGCAGATTTGACCTTTGTTCTTGCTTTTTGCCAGTCTTTGCCGCCCAGTTTGCTGAGTTTGAGCGGTTTATCGTCATTTTTCGGGCCGATATATTTGGAAACCTGGTCAAGTTGGGTGACGGGTACATAGAGACTGTCACCCTTATCGTATCTGATTTTGATGTAGTCTTTTGTTGTGCCTGATGCTTCAAGGGTCTGAATGCCTTCAAAAATACCTATACCGTGGGCAACATGAACAACATATTCGCCGCGATGGAGTTCGTCAAGATTGTTGAAGGCATTTTTGCCTCTCTTTGTTGAAGCAACTCTGTTTTTGCTCACCGTTCTGCTGCGGTAGGTTATGAGCGTGAACTTGGCGGAGGGATATTCCATTCCGTATGAAGTGCCGCCGGGCAGCACACAAACAATTTTCTGCGGAATATCCGCAGGAGGAACGGGGCAGAAAACGGCGGGTATTCCCTCGTTTTCCAGATCTTCGGCAAGTGTTTTTGCCGCCTTGTCCGTGCCTGCAAGCACAACGCAGGAGTGTCCGCGTTTTTCCCTGACCGCCTGAATATCGTCAATAACGGTGGAGAGAGATCCGTTCCAGGGGGCAATCTGCTTCACCGTGAAGTTCACAAGTTCTTTTACGGGAGTGTCAAAACTGCCGCGAGGAAGATTGTCAAGATAGACCGCACCCATTTTTTCGTAGCGGTCGAAAAGCTCATATGGCTGAATGATATATCTGTCAAGACCTTTGCAGAGGACGCCGTCCTGAAAAAGTCCTTTTACCGTTTCATTCATCAGCTGGCAGGATGCGGAGAATTTATCCTTGACCGCAAAGCTTTCGCAGACAAAGAGCATGCAATCCCTTGCATAATCAAAGATTCCTGCGCTCTGCGGATAGATAAGCGGCATATATTTGTCGAGGGAAGAAAGGCGGATTCCACCCTTGATTCCGTCAATATCGCTTTGCAACTGCTTCAGCGCATCGCCTTTTATTTTCTTTTCCGCAATATGTTTTTCAATCAGTGCAACAAGAAGCTCATCGGTGCAGAGGATTTCTCTTGCGGGAGTGATGCGAATTTGCTCCGCCGTGTCTTCTCGGCGCTGGGTTTCGGGGTTGAAGAAAGCAATGCTGTCCACGCTGTCGCCCCAGAATTCAACTCTGCAGGGATATTTTGAATCGGGAGGGAAAAAGTCAAGAATTCCTCCGCGCAGGGCAAACTGACCGGGGCCGTCAACCTGCTCGCTTCGGGAATATCCGCAGCGTACAAGGCTGAAAACCAGTTCGTCAATGTTATATTCCTCACCTGATTCAACGGAAATGCTGCTGTTCATCAGCATTGAGGGCGGCACGGTCAGCTGCGAAGCTGCTTCGGCAGAAGCAACAACCGCATCGAAATCTCCCGAAAGCATTTTGTCAAGCACTTTCAGGCGAGCGTGTTCATATTCCCTTGAAACGGTTTCCATTGTGCGGAACGAAAAGTCTCTGGCAGGGAAGTGGAGAGCTTTTATGCCGAATGTTTCCATGTCCTGCCTGAGCCTTGTTGCCTGAGCTTCATCGGGCACAATGACAAGGGATTTTCTCAGCAGACATTGGCACATGGCGGCAATCACATGAGCCTTGTGTATGTGCGAAAGACCCGTCACGCCGGATGGCAGACGGGTTTTGCGTATTGCATTTGCAAGGGAAATAAATTCGGGCGTTCTTTTGGCGATTTCACTGTAAAAATTCATATGCGTATTCCTTTTTCAGCCATTGCTTTTCTGAGGATTTCAATATCCCCGTGGAAATAGCAGTGGCCGTCCATGCCGACAGCGTTTGCGCCGTCAATGTTTTTCTGAACATCGTCAATGAAATAACATTCTTCGGGCCTGAGAGAAAATTCCTCAAAAAGAGTGAGATAAATTTCTTTTTCGGGTTTCAGCAATTTGTAGTCTGCCGAAACAATAACTCCGTCAAAGAATTCAAGTGCGGGAATACCTTTTCTTCTTTCATGGAAATCTGAGGATGCGTTGGAAAGCAGATAAATTCCGTAGCCGTTTTCCTTGAGAGTTTTCACAAGGTTATACATATCTTCAAACGGAGGCATATAGGGAAAGAAATTCTCAACAAGCTCCGTCACCTTTTCGAAATGCTCTGCGGGAATGACATCCTTTTTAAGCTCCATTATGTCCTGGGGAAATATTATTCCTCTGTCCTTGTCGTTCCATATGGGGTTTCTGAAAATTTCGCGCAGAAGAATATCTGCCGTTTCTGTGTCGAACATTCCGTAAAGAGTTTTTTCGGGATTATAGTCAATGAGCACTCCGCCCATATCGAAAATTATGTTTTTTATCATTATGTTCACCCCTTATTGCAGATTTTATCACCTCGACAGGCGCTTAGTCAAGAAAAAACGCGCAATGTTTAGTATTTTATATATAACTTTTTAAGGATTTATGAATAAATTGTTGAAATCATCTAAAATCTGTGCTATGATAAATTGAATATTTGGATTTTCCAAAAAGGAGAGTGCTTAAAATGAACAACGGATTCAAAAGAGTGATTTCAGTCATTCTGTGCGTTGCAATGCTTGTTTCAATGGGCGCTGTGGGCGCTTCAGCAGCAACAAAAACAGAGTGCGAAGGGGAGTGCGGAGTATCTCCCGTTGTCATTCTTCCCGGTATCAACCATTCACCCACCTATCTTTATGACGAAAACGATGAGCCTTACCTTGACAGCAACGGCGGTCATGTTGGCGGCACATTGCTTATTCTTGAACTCAGCAAGCTCTGGGGCACTTTGCCCGCTCTTGTTCTGAGCCTTTTGAGCACAATCGCGCTGCAGCACAGCATCGGCCTCGAAAAGGCTGCTTACAACGCTGCAAAAGCCGCTTTCTGGGTGCAGGAATGCGATAATGACGGCAATTATGTCAACAATCTTCAGACTCAGAGATGGAATCACCCCATTTCCGAAATGACTCCGGACGACAAGGATTGGCTTTACAGAATGATTCCTCTTCAGAGAGTTGAAGAAGCAATCGGCGGCGACCATATTTATATGTTCACTTTCAACCTTGTGGGCGACCCCATTCAGTCAGCTGCAGAGCTTGATGAATACATTGATATGGTTAAAGAGCAGACAGGCCACGATAAGGTTACTCTTCTCCCTGTTTCACTGGGCGGCACAATTCTCACTGCTTACCTCAACGAATACGGTCACGGTGACCTTGACCAGATTGTCAACGTTGTTGCCTGCCTTAACGGCACCGACATCGTTGCAGATATGATGGACAGAAAGTGGAATCTTGCGGATGAATATTTGTATCACGAATTCATCCCCCCCATCCTTGGCGAGGACGCTACTCTCGGCTATCTTATCAACATTGTTCTTCATATCATTCCCCGTTCGGGTATTGATTCAATCCTGACGGGTGCAATCAGTGCGATTCTTGATTCAATGATGATTAATTGTCCTCAGATCTGGGCAATGATTCCCTCTTACAGATACGATGCTCTTGCAGAGAGATATCTCGGCGACCCTGCAAAAGCAAAGCTCAAAGAGAAGACCGACCGTTTCCAAGATGCAAGGCTGAACCTTGAGAAAAATATCCTTGCAGCTGTTGATGACGGTGTCAGAGTTAACACAATTGCCGCTTCAAACCTTGATTTCGGCGAGCAGGATTACACCTTCTTTGCAATTGTTGCTTCTGCAAAGGATTATAACTCAGACGGTATCATCAACCTTGAATCAACAACAATCGGCGCAACAGGCGCAGCAGGCGACCAGACTCTTGCCGATGTTGAATACACAAAGAACACAAAGTGCTCAAACCCCGATCACAACCACATTTCATCCGACAATATGGTTGATGTTTCAACAGCAGTGCTTCCCGAAAACACCTGGATTTTCCTTGAGCAGCACCACGAAGTGGGCAACAATGACGTTGTTCTCAACCTTGTTCAGGCTATTATCGAAGGCAAAGTTTCAAATGTAAACGATGACCCCGAGAATTATCCTCAGTTCAACTATTCCTGCAACACAAAGTATATCCGCCGTTGGAGAATTCCTGATGCTCAGGACCTTCTCACAAACGAAGAGGACGAATTTGAACTCACACCCGAGCAGGTTGCAGAGCTTGAAGCTGCTATTGCAAAGAGTGAAGAAGTTCTCGCTTCAACAGTAGTTGATCAGGAAAAAATCAAGGAAGCTGAAGACGAAATCAATGCAGTTCTTGCAAAGTACGGCAAGTATTCATATCCCGAAGAGCCTTCGGCAGCTGAAGCTTTCTTTGGCAAAGCTCTTGAGGGCACAAGCAAGTTCCTTGTTGACACAATCGGCGGCGGCAGTCTTGTTGATTGGATTCTTTCACCTGCCCGCGGTCTTTTTGCAAAAATTTTCGGATAAAACATAACGAGGAGAGAGTATAATGAAGAAAATAGTTTCCTTACTTGTTGCTTTATCACTCATTTTTTCTGTAGCGGCAATCGGCGCATCCGCAACTGATGTTAAGACGGAGTGCGGCGGCAATTGCGACATCTGCCCTGCAATCGTTGTTCCCGGTATCGGTCAGTCCAATGTCTGGGCACTTGACGAAAACGGCGAATATCTTCTTGACGCTGAAGGCGAAAGAATGAGCGCATTCCCTGCAATTTTTGACATTCCCACAATTGTCAAGAGAGCTGTTGTTCCTGTTCTTCTCACACTTATCACTCAGAAAGATATGGGTCTTTCAGCCGCTCTTTCAGATGTTGTTCTTGAGGCTTTTGCTGTTAATATGTGCGATGACAACGGCAAGAACACAGGCAATTTTGAGGTTGAAAAATATCCTTATTCAGTTGCTGAATGCAGCGAATATGAAAAGAAGCAGATTTACAATAACGTTCCTCTTCAGGCATATGCAGAGCAGGTCGGCGAGGATCACCTCTACTATTTTGCATACAATTCATTCGGCAACCATCTTGATTCCGTAAACGAACTTTATGATTTTGTTCAGATGGTCAAGAAAGAAACAGGTCACGATAAGGTTAATATTGTTCCCATCAGCATGGGCGGCACAATGGCAAACGGTCTGTTTGAGTATTATCCCGAGGTAAAGAACGACATCAGCAAGGTTGTTTATATCGTTCCTGCTCTTGACGGTTCAACAATCGTTGGTGACCTTCTTTCAAAAGACCTTACATTCCTTGACAAGGAATTCCTTTACAACGGCTTCCTCAGCACACTTATGGATGCGGAAGATGCGGCGATGATTGAGGTTATTGCAAGAATTCTTCCCGATAATGTTCTTCTCGGCGCACTCAATGCGGTTGCAGACACACTTGTTGATGAAGTTGCCTGCAAAATCACAAGCCTCTGGGCACTCAGCCCCTCGTCCTATTATCAGGAGCTTGCGGCTATGCACCTTGACCCTGAGAAATATCCCGAAAGAGCAGAAATCAGACGCCAGACAGAGATGTACTACAAAGCACAGATCAACTCCGACAAGAACATTCTTGAGCTTGTCGAAGCGGGCGTTCAGGTGTTCAACATCGTTGACTACGATGTAGCTCTTTACTGCATAGGCAATGCCTGGAATGATGACAATGCAGACGGCGTTATCCACCTTGATTCAACATCAATGGGTGCTTACAGCGTGAAGGTCGGCGAAACACTTCCTGAGGGTTATAAGCAGGCAGGCACATACTGCTCAGATCCCGAGCATGACCACATTTCACCCGACAGAGTTGTTGACGCTTCAACAGGTCTTCTGCCCGACACAACATTCTACTTTGACGAGCAGAATCACGAGCAGACCGCAAGAAACGACATCATTATTTCTCTTGCAACAAGAATTCTTGCAACTGATGATATTACCGATGTTTACTCAACACCCGATTATCCTCAGTTCAGTGCAAGAAGAGACCCGAGAAAACTGAAAAACAACCTTATCCCCGATGCAAAGAAGGTTGACCTTTCAACTCTCAGTGCCGCTGATGCAGCAGAGCTTACCGAAGCTCTTGAAGAGGCAGAAGCCTTTGTGAACGGCACCACCTGCTACACCGGTCAGCAGAAGGAAGTTGAGGATAAGCTCATTGCGGCACTTGTGAAAGCGGGCGCATATGAAGCTTCAGAGGAAGAAGAGCCTTCGAAATTCTTCCCCAGTCTCAGCTCATGGATTTATGACACCTACGGCACAGCAGGTTTCTCACAGATGCCCTGGCTGTCGCTCGGACTTATTGCAGACGGAATTGTTGCAATCTTCACAGATTACATCATCACTCCCATTTCCCGTCTTTTCATGGCAATCTGACAATAAAGAAACCCTCCGAAAACTCGGAGGGTTTTTGTTTGCAGTTTTATTTATTTTCTTCGGGAATTACAAGGAACTGAACGGCTTCGTCCTGGTTGATGAGGCTGCAAAGTATGCCTGAAATTTCATCGGCAGATTCAACCATTCCGTTGTCAAACCACATTCTGAAAACGCCGATTATTGCGCTGACATAGAACTGAATTGCGTATTTGCCGTCAACCCTGCTGCCTGCAACGGGGAAATAGCTCTGAATTCTTTCGGAAAGCAAAGAAGTTATGGAATGAACAAGTCCTGCATCAAACGCAGCTTTGATAACCTGCACATTCTCCTGAAAAAACTCGGCGATATAATAAATCATACCTCTCACGGTCTGAGCGTGACCGCCGTGCAGTTCTTTGATGAGCCTGTTTTCCTGCTCAAGCAGGTGATTGATGAGGATATCGTCCTTGCTTTTGTAGTTGCGGTAGTATGCCATTCTGGAAACGCCTGCCAGATTGGTGATGTCGGTTATGGAAATGCTTGAGTAGCTTTTAACCTCCATAAGCCTGAGCAGTGCGGTGACAATGCATTCTTTTGTTAAAATATTGGTTTCGTTTGCTTTTTCCATTACATTTTTGCTCCTGATGTAACATTTTTATTAAAAAATGGAATTTGTTGATGATTTGTTCATAAACTAATGTTACAATCGTAACTGTTACAAGTGTAACATCGCAAAAATGATTTGTCAAGGGGAATTTTGATGCTTAAACTTAAAGATATCGTTAAAGAATACCCGACAGGGGACACCAAAGTAACTGCCCTGAAAGGTATCAATATTGAATTCCGCAAAAACGAGTTTGTGTCCATTCTCGGTCACTCGGGATGCGGAAAAACAACACTGCTGAATATCATCGGCGGTCTTGATCAGTACACAACGGGCGACCTTATCATCGAAGGCAGGTCAACCAAAGATTTCAGGGACGGAGACTGGGATTCATACAGAAACCATTCGATAGGTTTTGTTTTCCAGAACTATAACCTCATCCCTCATCAGAGCGTTCTTTCAAACGTTGAGCTTGCTCTTACCCTTTCGGGTGTGTCCAAGGCTGAACGCAAGAAAAGAGCAATTGAAGCTCTTGAAAAGGTTGGTCTGGGCGATCAGATAAACAAGAAACCCAATCAGATGTCGGGCGGTCAGATGCAGAGAGTCGCAATTGCCCGTGCTCTTGTGAATAACCCTGAAATTCTTCTTGCGGACGAACCCACAGGCGCGCTTGATAGCGAAACAAGCGTGCAGATTATGGATTTGCTCAAGGAGATTTCGCAGGAAAAGCTTGTTGTTATGGTTACTCATAACCCTGAGCTTGCAGACGAATATTCAACCCGTATTATCCGACTTGTGGACGGTAATATTGTTGATGACACAAATCCTTACACAACAGAGGATGTTGAACACAGAGAAAAAACAAAGGCTGAGAAAAAGTCGGAAAAGAAAGCTGCAAAGCAGATGTCCAAAAAGACATCAATGTCTTTCTTCACCGCTCTGTCACTTTCACTTAACAACCTTATGACCAAAAAGATGAGAACATTCCTCACATCTTTTGCAGGTTCAATCGGTATTATCGCCATTGCCCTTATTCTTGCTCTTTCAAGCGGTTTTCAGGCATACATTGACTCGATTCAGCAGGAAACCCTCACATCATATCCCATAATGGTTGAAAGCACCGCAATGGATATGAACGCAATGATGAGCGGCATGTCAGGTGTTACTCCCGGCGAAGTCAATCACCCTCTTGACAAGGTTTATTCCAACACAATGGCTGCGAGCATGATGGAGTCTTTCTCCTCAGAGATATGGCAGAATGACCTCAGGTCTTTCAAGGAATACCTTGAGAGTGATGCAAGCATTATAAAAGATTATGCAAGCAGCGTTCAGTATTCCTACGGCGGAAAAATCAATATTTTCTCTGCCGATACGGCAAACGGTATTAATCAGGTTTATCCCAGCCCCGTGATTTCAATGATGGAATCCATGATGGGCAGTGTTGACCTTGGCGGAATGCAGATTGACACCTCAATGATGTCAAGCATGACAAAAATGATGAGCGCATGGCAGGAGCTTATTGATAACAGAACATTGCTTGAGGAACAGTATGAAATCGTTTCGGGCAAATGGCCCGAAGCTTATAACGAAGTTGTTCTTATTGTTGATAAAAACAACGAAATCAGCGATATCGCCATTCAGGGTCTCGGTCTTATGACTCAGGAAGAAATGATGCAGGCATTTATGGCTATGCAGAACGGCGAAGAATACAAAGCAACTTCACACGAGATAGAATATTCCGATGTTCTTGACCTTACTTTCAGAATAGTTCTCGAACCCGATTACTTCGCTTATAACGAAGAAACAAAAACCTGGGACGATATGCGCGGAGATGCGCAGTATGTTGCAAATCTTGTTGCGAACGGCGAAGAAGTAAAAGTTGTCGGCATTATCAGACCTTCAGAGGAATCTGTTATGGTTGCCACAACAGGTGCTGTCGGCTACACAGCCGCTCTCACTGAGCATGTTATCAACAAAACCAATGAGTGCGAAATCGTAAAGCAGCAGATGGCAAATCCTGAAATTGATGTTTTCACAGGAATTCCTTTTGCAAAGGCACAGGAGCAGAATCTGCAGCAGACTCCCGCACCTGCACCTTCAGGTGTTTCGCTTGACCCTGAGGTTAATATGCCCGCACTTGCAGAAGGCATGGCACCCGAGGCAAGCTCAATGAAGTTTGAGGGCAATGCTCCCAAGGCAAGCTTCACGGCTACGGGTATGCCCGATTTCAGCCAGTTCCCCTCGGTTACAGAGGAAGAAATTTATGCCGGAATCGATAAGACTTACAGTGGCGAAGAAGCTCAGAAAATGAAGCGCACTGTTGAACTTATGCTCAAAATGACCCTTTCACTCAGCGAAAGAAGAGAGCTGACAGGCTATCTTGATGAAATGCTTGCAGGTCAGGAAATTGAGGGAATGGGTCAGATAAGCGGCAGTCAGGCACTTTCTTTCCTCCAGCTGATGGACAGAGACACAAAGCTTAAAATGCTTAACGCAATTATGACGGGTCAGTTCGGCAACTATGCACCTCCTGCAGGTAATGAAAACGCGGGGGATGAAACCGAAAACACGGACGGCGAAACGGTTGT
>CALFPM010000080.1 GCA_937919155.1 uncultured Clostridia bacterium | reverse complement strand
CGGATGCACTCATCTTCCGCAGGACCTTCAAGCTTCGTCTTCCACGGGGCGCAGTCAAGATAGCGGCACGGAATCCCGTGACGCTTCGCGCGATCGAGAATCTTGGCGTCCGGCACGTCGGCAAGCACGAGCTTAACCTCCGCGTCAAGTTCACCCTTCTCTATCGCATCCACGATCGATTGCATATTTGAGGGCTTCAATTCTTATTTGGAAAGAATAATAAATTTGCCGTTTTTGTTGTATTCAGGCAATGTCTGGAGCTCGTTGCACTTCTCCATGGCCGCTTTGTTTCTCTCAAGACACAACAGGATAAGGATCTCGTTCAAGCCACCGCGTGATGCGAACATAGGAACGCTGCCGTTAAGGCTCTTTGCTGCAGATGCAAGATACATCTTTGCGATAAGGTCTTCGCTGGAGATATTGCTGGTCATGTCACCATTGAGGAACACGAAGTCGCGGTTGTCGCGTGCACCGGCAAGAATTCTGTTGAAGAGAGAATCCTTTCCATGGATATCGTTGAAGATATCAAAACGAAGTTCATCATACTCTTTCTTGAAAGTAGTGATCTTGAAAGGCTCGCCTCTATGTACATCTGTGCCGCTAGGCTTCATGTACTGTACATCGCCTGAGCCGTTGTAAGCAATCACACCTTTCGACATGACTCTGTAACGATAGGTGGTTCCAGGTTCGAGGTCCTCAACAACAATCTTGTGGATCTTTCCTACCGGAAGGACACCGTTTCCGCGGGCATCATAATACTTTTCCCTTTCGGCAGCATAGAAATGAGAACCGTCATCAGGTGCGACTTCAACCCAGGCAACACAATCGACATCTGTCGTCCAGATCACCGTAAAACCTGTTTCTGAGACGCACTGGACATAGGGTCCGCAAAGGACTTTCGCCCTCTGAGGCTTCTGAGCTGACATCATGCATACAGATGCAAGGACAGCCAAAGTCATCAGGAAGATCTTTTTCATATTTTAACTTACAGTTTAGTGTAGAGTTTTAATCGGGCAAATATACAACAGAAATATCACTTTTTAACGTTTCCGCCGCATTTTTTTGTACCCTTGACCATATCAAATCCGAACCCAAACTCATTGCAAGAATGATAAACGAGGGTCATATTGTGGGCAATCACTCCGCAAAGCATCCCGATTTCAGCAAAATCTCCAGGCAGAGAATGGCAGACGAAATTCTTGAATGCGATAATTATCTGCGCAAAAATTTCGGCTATTCCTCGCCCTTTTTCCGTTTTCCCGAAGGAGCGTATAACGAAAATGCCCTTGAATTGGTTGATTCAATGGGCTACACAAGCGTTTTCTGGTCCTGCGCCTATGCTGATTGGGATGTAAATTCCGCAAAAGGCGGCGACTATGCCTTCAACACCGTCACTTCACGGCTTCATCCGGGCGCAATCATCCTGCTTCATTCCGTATCCCCCGACAATGCCGAGGCTCTGGGAAAAATCATTGACTACGCACGCAGTCAGGGATATGAATTCAAAGCTCTGACAGATTATAAATTTGCATAAAAATAGGGTTGTACCGATGGTACAACCCTTGTTTTTAATAACCGTATCTCTGTCTGTAAGTTTCTCTGTCGCAACGGGTAACAATCTTTTCGCCGTCAAAAATCAGGATGCAATAAGCCGAGCCTGCTTTCTTGCCCTGATCAAACCATTCTGCAAATGCTTTCTGCATTGAGGTGTCTCTGGGCAGCTCCGCAGGGCGCAAACAGCTTGTGCCAACGTTGAAAATTCGCCAGCAATCGCCGAAATCATAGGTCTTCTTGATATCAAGAGGCTGGAAATCAAGAATAAAATCAGCCGCATTTGATTTTTCGGACAGAATGTTGAGGTTATCGGGATAAAGAAGCCACGAGTTGCAGCAAACAACCATAGGCTTGCCGTCAAATCTGTCCTTGAAGAACTCATAGGCTTTCTTGTATGTATCCATTCTGGTTTCGTATGTAAGAGGGCCCATGTGTGAGGGAATATGAAGTCCGAGACAGAACTCACTGTCCTTGATGGATATTCCGTTTTCCTCATAGAATTCCTCACCGAAATCGGAAAGGTCAAACTGGAATCTGCCGATTCCGAAACGGCGGAGCTCAAAGAATCCCATAAACCAACCTTCAACAAAGGTGCCCCAGATATCGTAATTTTCCTTGCACTCAAGCATTTTTACCTTGAGGTCGTGGATTGATGTCCAATAAATTTCCTCTGCTATTCCGTTCTTTTTGTATGCTGCCATAAGAGGCTTTGTGCAGTTAAGAAGCAGAACAAGATTAAGAGTGTAAACGGGCTCATCAATAAGTTCTGACAGGGCCTTTGTCTTTTCGCTGAATTCGCCGAAATTCTTCTTTTTGAGCCAATATGCTCTGTACATTGATTCATAAATCTTATTCGCCTTTTCGTTGGCAAGAATCTTTTCCTCTGCTTTGATTATAGCTTCCCTTGCCTCAGCAGGGTAATTGTGCTTTTCCATAACAAGCAATGCGTGATTGTAGTTTTTCATTTTTCCACCTCATGGGTACATATATTAAATGTATTATATAATACAGAAATCCAAAATGCAACAAAAAAACCGCCCGAAGGCGGTTAAAATTTATCTGAAAAGAGGCGTTGAGAAATATCTTTCCGCTGTATCGGGAAGAACAGTAACAACGGTTTTGCCCTTGCCCAGCTTTTTTGCAAGTCTTAACGCCGCCGCAACATTTGTGCCGCTGCTGATACCGCACATAATTCCCTCTTTTGACGCAAGGTCTCTTGAGGTCTGCAAAGCTTCGTCATCATTGACAATGCAGACATCATTGAAAATATCACAATTAAGGATATCAGGAATAAGACCGTCACCGATACCCATCTGAATATGAGTTCCGATTGAGCCACCCGAAAGAATAGCCGCATTTTCAGGCTCAACTGCCCAGATTTCCATATCGGGGTTGTGTGCCTTAAGCACTTCGCCGATACCCGTGATTGTTCCGCCTGTGCCGATACCCGAGCAGAATCCGTGAATGGGACCGTCAACCTGCTCAAGAATTTCAACTGCCGTCACATTTCTCTGAACTTCGGGGTTAGCGGGGTTTTCAAACTGCTGAGGAACAAAAACATTGCTGTCCTCTGCCTTGAGTTTCATTGCAAGAGCAAGGCATTCTTCAATGCAGGCACCGATGTTGCCCGCATCGTGAACAAGAATTATTTCGGCGCCGTAGTGCTGAACGAGCTTGCGGCGCTCCTCGCTGACGGAATCGGGCATAATAATTTTAACTTTATATCCCTTAACTGCACCCACAAGTGCAAGTCCGATACCCTGATTACCGCTTGTAGGCTCAACGATAACTGTGTTTTCATTGAGAAGACCCTTTGCCTCGGCATCAAGTATCATATTATATGCTGTTCGGGTTTTGATTGAGCCGCCAACATTAAGCCCCTCAAACTTAACAAGGATTTCCGCATCTTCGGGACCTGTCATATGCTGCAGCCTGATTATGGGAGTGTTACCCATAGCCTCCAGAATAGTGTTACAAATCATCGCAAAAACCTTTCCTCGGTTTATAATTTCATAATTCAACAGTTTAGTATTATATCATATGCCGCAGGCTTTTGCAATGTCATAAAAATTGTTCTTTGGGAATTTTCACGGATAATTTTATACTCTTTGCACAAGACTTTCCCGAAAAGCGTTTACAACAAATCATTCAAATGATATACTGAGTCAAGAGGTGATAATTATGATTACCAAGGTTTTTTCGGGCATTGCCAAGACTCTCGGCGGCATCGTTGCCGTTACGGCAGGCGCATATATGCCCTTTGTGTTAAGCGATGCACTTAAAAACTACAAGGACGACTGCGACTATCTGCTCATATTGGGCGGTGATATCATCGGCGCAGCCACGCCGAGTCCTCAGCTTTTTGAAAGAATGAAAGCCACCGTCCGCTACCTCAACGAGCATAAAAATGTTATTGCCGTGCCCTGCGGCGGATGTTTCCGCGAGGGACAGAAAAAATCCGAGGCGGCTGTTATTGCGGATTATCTTGTTGAACAGGGAATTTCCGCAGAAAGAATTCTCCTTGAAGAAAAATCAACAACCACCTATGAAAATTTTGAATTCGGCTTACCCGTTATCGCAAATCATGCAGGTAAAGATATTACAAAACTTCGCATAGCTTTCCTTTCATCGGATTATCATATGCACCGTGCAGGCATCATTGCAAAGCAAAGCGGAATAAAAGATGTGCGCAGGGTATCCTGCCCCACCCCCGGCAGTGCAACGCAAAGATTCGTAAGAGAATATATAGTTGCCTTTGAAGTGTTTTACAAGACGATTTTTAAGCACTCTAAATAAACAAAACCACAATTTAATGTTATAATTCTCCTTTAATGTAGTATCGAAACTTTTTAGTATCTGCTCCAAGGGGATTATTTATGTCAGAACACCGTATAAAGGCAAAAAAATTAAGAGAACATCATCTGATGTTCTCTTAATGTTGGCGCCTCAAACAGGACTCGAACCTGTGACACCGCGGTTAACAGCCGCGTGCT
>CALFPM010000079.1 GCA_937919155.1 uncultured Clostridia bacterium | reverse complement strand
CCGAACGTCAAGGAATTTATGGAATGGCTCGAAAATAACAATAAAAACTATCTCTTTTTGACAAACAGCTCCGAGCGCTCACCGAGAGAGCTTGCACAAAAGCTCAAAAGAATGGGACTTGAGGTAGACGAAAGCCACTTTTACACAAGTGCTCTTGCAACAGCATCCTTTTTGGCATCGCAGCATAAGGGATGCTCGGTTTACGTTATAGGCGAGCCCGGACTTACTTACGCCCTTTACGAGGCAGGCTTGAGCATGAACGACGTCAACCCCGACTACGTAGTATTTGGAGAAACCCGTTCTCTGAACTACGAAAAAATAGAGCGCGCGGTACGACTCGTTATGAACGGTGCAAAGCTCATCGGCACGAACAGCGACCTCACAGGCCCGTCCGAGAACGGAATAGTGCCTGCGTGTCGCGCACTTATCTCTCCCATCGAGATGACCACGGGAAAATCCGCTTATTTCATCGGAAAGCCCAATCCACTTATGATGCGTCACGCACTGAAGCGCCTCGGATGCTCGCGCTCTGAGTCGGTTATCATAGGTGACAGAATGGATACCGATATTATAGCAAAATCTCCCGCCCGTCTTACCGTTGCAGGTATCGGCGACGCTCTCGCTACTTATTACGAGGCAAGAGCAACAAAGGCAAAGGATGCAGGCACTTGTGCAGGCGGCAAGGTAACTTGCGCAGCTATGGCACTTGCAAAGCTCTGCTTTGACACTCTCATGGATGAAGGCGTAAAGGCAAAGATTGCTCTTGAAGCAGGTGCTTGCACAGAAGCAGTTGAAAAGGTTATTGAAGCAAACACCCTTCTCAGCGGTATCGGCTTTGAAAGCGGCGGTCTTGCAGGCGCACACGCTATCCACAACGGTCTTACCGTTCTTCCCGAATGCCATCATATGTATCACGGCGAAAAGGTTGCTTTCGGCACACTCACACAGCTTGTTCTTGAAAATGTTGACGGCGATGAGCTTGAAAGAATTGTTGACTTCTGCATTGAGCTCGGTTTGCCCGTAACATTCAAAGAACTCGGCATCACAGAAGTGACAGACGAAAAGCTTATGGCTGTTGCATCAGCAGCTTGCGCAGAAGGCGAAACCATTCACAACATGCCCTTCGAAGTTACTCCCGAAAAAGTTTGCGCCGCACTCAAGGCAGCAGATGCTTACGGCAGATATTTCCTCGGAGAATAAAATTCAACCTGTCAAAAAAGAGGCAGTATCCGTAACGGATACCGCCTCTTTTTGGCAAAAAAATCACGGAAACCAATAAGATTTCCGTGACCCTGATATTATTTGTAGTTTCTCGCAATTTTGAGAGTTGTTGTTTTGGGAAACTCTTCATCACGAACCTTGAATTTTCCCACATTCTTGAACAAGGGCATATTGCGGTTAAACTCATCAACATCCGCCTTTATTCTGCTTCTTGCATCGGGATAATCAGCTTCATTAAGGAAAAATTCAGCGGTAATTTTGCCGTCCTCTTCATAAACAAGAACTTCCTTGACATAATCTATTCTTGAAAGCTTGTCTTCAAGCTCTTCGGGAGAAACATTCTTGCCGTTTGAAAGGCAGATAAGGTTTTTCTTTCTGCCGACCATAAACAGGAAGCCGTCCTCATCGATTCTGCCGTGGTCGCCCGTCTTAAGCCATTCGCCGTCAAATGCAGCAGCAGTTGCCTCGGGTTCATTGTAGTAACCAACCATAACATTGGTGCCTTTTACATAAATTTCGCCAACACCGTCTTCATCGGGATTGTGAATTTTAATCTCACAGCAGTCAAGAGGCACACCCACACTGCCGAACTTTCTCTTGCCCGGTCTGTTGCAGGTGATTGCGGGCGAACATTCGGTCATACCGTAGCCGTTATAAATTTCAATTCCGAAATCGTGCATTCCCTCCTCATACTTGGGGTCAAGGTTTGCACCGCCGCAAACAATCATATTGAGATTGCCGCCGAGATTATCGATAATTGTTTTGAATATCTTGCGTCTTCTGTCAATGCCGAGTTTCATAAGGGTTTTGCTGATTTTGAGACCCTTTTTGAGAATATCTTCTCTGCCTGTTTTTCTTGCGGTTTTCCAGATTCTGTCATAAATTGTTTCAACCACAAGAGGAACGCCTGAGAAATTATAAGGCTGAATTTTCTTGAGATCTCCCTGAATGTTGCCGATACCATCGCAAAGATAACCCCACTCGGTAAGAATATATGACGAAAACAGTGCGCTTACCCATGCATATGTGTGGTTAAGAGGCAGAAAACCGATTGCGTGTCTGCCTGTGTGAGCACGGCACGCAGACGAGCAGTTGCTTGCGATGTTGAAATGAGTGAGCATAACACCCTTGCTTTTTGAGGTTGTGCCTGAAGTATAGGCAATGCAGGCAAGGTCATCAGGTTTGACATCTGCATTTTCAAACGAGGTGTTTCCTGCGTCAACCGCCGCCTGACCTTCTTTGAGATAATCCTCATAATTTTCACTGATGTTAAAGTAGAGCATTTCGGGCATCTCAGGGTTTGCCTTGAAGCCCTCTGCCATTTCAACAAACTTTGATGTGATAACAAGAGCATCGCATCCGCAGCGTATAAGCTGGTCTGCAAGGTCATCGGCAGGAAGCTTGCAATCCATGGGTACGGTGATGTTGCCGCCCACGAGCGTTGCATAATATGTAATCATCCACTCATAGCAGTTTTCGCCGATAATGGCAATCTTCTTTTTGCCGTCAAGACCTTTGAGGTTGAAATAAGTGCCCAAAGCTCTCATTTCCTGCCATGTTTCATTGAAACTTCTGATACATTCCTTTTTGTTTTTATCGAGGAACATATACTGTCTTTTGTCGCCGCCTTTTTTTGTGCCGGTAACAACAATTTCCTTTATCGTTTTGTACGTTGGCAAATTTACATTTGCTTTGTTCTGAGTTTTTTTCATAAAAATTTTTACCCCATTTTTTCAAAATCGACTAATTTCCTACAAAGTGTAACATATTTATCGATTTTTTTCAATAAAAAGCTATTGATTTTTTTCAGTCATTATTGTATGATTATCTAAATATGTAATCTCAAAAAGGAGAAATCAAATGAGAATTTTTGTTGTTTGCCTCATAGCATGGTTTATCGCTCAGCTCATAAAGGTTATTATAAATTTCACCAAATACATTATCGACAAAAAGAAAGGCCGCAAGGCAAAGAAGGTTACGCTTGAAACACTCTTCAAGCTTGGCGGTATGCCCAGCTCACACACAGCAACAGTTATTTCGCTTTGCGGATGTGTCGGTCTCCACAGCGGCTTCAACTCCGATATTTTTGCCGTTGCAGGCGTTTTCGCATTCATCACCATGTTTGACGCATTCAAAGTCAGACTGCCTGTCAGCAGACTTACAGACGCTTTCAACCGCATTCAGGTAAAGGTTTGCGGCAACGAAGCTGAAGACGTAAAGAAAGTTGAGGGACACACAATTCCCGAAATCATCGGCGGTTTCATTGTCGGTCTTTCCGTTGCACTGTTTATGGTTAAGGTTGTCGGTATTTTTGAACTTGAGCTTAACTTCTTCCCCTTCAATCTGTAATGATTATCCGAAGCATCAACATAAAAAGCGTAAGTGATGAGCAGCTCCGCATATGGTTTGAACAGATGAGCGAAGGAAAGAGAGCGTCTGTTTCCCGTATGAAGAATGAAGAAAAAAAGAAACAGCGCATATGCGCCGATGCTCTTTGCAGAAATGCAATTTCAGAATTATGCGGCGTTGATGCCGATAAAATTTGTTTCAAGCTCTCCCCTTACGGCAAACCGTGCGCAAAAAATCTGCCTGTTCATTTCAGCGTTAGCCACAGTGGCGACTATGCCGTGTGTGCAGTATCTGAAAACGAAACAGGCATTGACATTGAAAAAATCAGAAGCATTCATCCGCGCGTGCACGAAAAATTCTGCACAGAAGCAGAAGCCGAGTATATCGGCGCAGAAGAAAACGGTGTTTTTAAAATCTGGACTCTTAAAGAGGCATACTTCAAATGCATCGGCACAGGATTGGGTGCTGATATAAAGAATGTATCTTTCTCTGTAAACGGCACCGAAATCTCCTGCTCTGAAAATGGTTTTGAATTCACATTCGTTGCGATTGATGAAAATTATATATGTTCCGTATGCAAAAAAGCCGCTCAATAACGAGCGGCTTTTGCTTTTTCAAAGCTTACTTTTCAACTTTTGTGAGGATGATTTTGTCATTATCGTCTTCGATAAGAGTAAGTGTGTCGCCCTCAAATTCCATTGCATAAACCTTTGTCTGTGAAAGAATTGATGCATCGGTAACGATTGTAAGCAAATCTTCTTCAATTGTGTAAGTAAAGTTCACATCAACGCCTACGCTTGACTTGAGAATAGGCATGCTGCCTGTTCCGTCTTCGTTGAAAGTATATTCAACATTGACTGATGTGTTGAGAATTCCTGTGTCTACAGAGCCTTTCCAAGTGCCGATGATTTTGTCTTCGTTTGAGCCGCAGCCCGCAAAAAGAACAAGTGAAAGACAAAGAATAAGTGCTATACTGATTACTTTTTTCAAAATAAACACCTCTTTTGTAATTTTATGGTTTCAGTTTATCACAAACTTTTTGAAAAGTCCACAATTATTTTGAAAGCTTGATTGTGTAAAGCCACTGACTGTCAACAGTGTCAGGATTGATTGCAGGGAACACAACTTCTGCTTTGCCGCTGTTATCAACAATTTCAAGCTCTGCATCGCTGCCGAGAAGACTTGCTTTGAGAGCGGAATCATAATCAACAAGTTCAAGCACCTGTGAGCCGAAGGGGAAACGGTTGATAATTGCATAAACATCGTCACCCTTCTGAGTGTAATAAACACCCTCCTGGCTTGATTTTGAGAAAATGCGTGTGCCGTAAATTGCATCGCCGTTGACTCTGAGCCAATCGCCCATCTGAAGAAGTCTTTCTTCCATAATAACGGGAATTGTGCCGTCTGCGGCAGGACCGATGTTAAGCAGGAAGTTTCCGCCCTTTGAAACAAGGTCACAAAGAGTTTCAAGCAATTCTTTTGCACTCAGGTAATCTGCAAGGTCCTCGTTACGGTTGAAACCGAATGAACGGCCGATGCCTCTGCACTCCTCAAAGGGACGGTCAAGCTCGATATCCTCAATCTTTTTGCCCGCTTCAATATATCCGTATTCGGTTGTGAAATTGCCGCCGAGGTGACCTCTTGTTTCCTTGCCCCATCGGTCGTTGGGAACAATTATATCCCTGACGCTTGATTCGTTATAAAGCCACTGAAGAAATTCTGTTGAATGCCATACGGATGAGGGATGTTCCCACTCACCGTCCGTGAAGAGAGTGTTAGGCTGATATTTTTCAACAAGTTCCTTAAGCATCGGGATAAGATGCTCAAGAGCATACTGCTCGGGATTTTTGAGATATGTGGGATGGAACCACTCATAAACCGAATGATAAACACCGAAACGCACATCTGTGCCCTCAAGCGCATCCTTAAGCTCCTGAAGAAAATCTCTGTGAGGACCCACATCAACGCTGTTCCAGTTCCATGCATAATCCGTCTTGTAAAGGCAGTAACCGTCATGATGCTTTGAAACAATGTTCATGTACTTTGCGCCGCTTTTCCGAAAAAGATCTGCCCACTTTTTTGCATCAAAAAGCTCTGCCGTGAATTCGCTCACAAAGTCCTCATACTTTGTTTTATCGCCGTAAACACGGTTATGGAATTCATAAGCTTCCGTTGTTTTATCTTCTATCTGTCTCATATACCATTCCGCATAATCGCCCTTTTTTGTGAAAGCAGGCACGGAATAAAGTCCCCAATGAATAAAGATGCCGAACTTTGCATCGCTGAACCATTCGGGCACAGGACGTTTGTTAAGAGATTCCCAATTGTTTTCGTACATAATTTATAACACTCCACTATTTTTTTATAAATATATCATTCTGAATAAATACTGTCAATCATTCTTTTTGTATCCGTGATTTTTCATAGGCACAAGGTGGGTTTTATCCAACGCAAGCATAACTGCGGGAATAAGTATAAGCTGAAGAATTATGCCCGGAATTGCATTCAAAAACGCTCCTGCAATAAACATTTTCACCGTAAATCCGCCAAATCCCAGCAAAACCGTCTGCGCAATTCCCCAAACAATCCTGCCGCCTGTCATTGCGGCAACAAGGCAGCGGTAAAGCGAGCGGACACATTGCCATTTGGCACGGCTGAACAGGAAACCTGAAATAAATCCGTATGCCGCAAGTTCAAATGCCATTGCAACCGCATTGGGATACATAACAGGCATACCGAATATGGCAGAGCGCATAATCGGGAGTATTGCACCGATAATCAGACCGTACTGAGGGCCGCATATAAATCCGCAGAGCAGTACGGGAATATGCATAGGCAAAAGCATATTACCTATTTTCTGAATCTGACCCGTAAGCAAGGGTAAAACCAATCCGATGCCGAGCAACAGTGCGGCAAGTATTAAGTTGAACAGTTTTTTATTTTTCATTAATACACCTTATTATTTTATATTTGTAGCTTTTCTTAAAACTTCCTGAGAAAATGACGGTATTCTTCCCAATCCGTCAGGTCCGATATTGAGCAGATAATTTATGCCCATTGAGTTCAGGCGGTTTTTACGCTCTGCAATTTGCTCGGGAGTAATCCAATCCTGATCATAATATTTATATCCCCATGAGCTGTTGAGTGTGCCTGCAGTTTCATAAAGACCGTAGGGTGAATATTTGATTCCGTCAATGCTGTTGGGGTCAGAATCCTCGCTGACTTTGAACTCCGTGGGATATTCATTATCGCCGAGAGAAACATAGTCATAAGCTCCGTTACCTATTCTTGAATTGATGAGGCAATCGGGTTGATATTCCTTGACAAGGCGGTTAAGCTCCAGACTTTGCTCCTTTGAGATTGTGTGAGGCACATCAAACCAAATGAGGCACAAATCGCCGTAGCCCGTGAGAATCTCTTTTACCTGAGGCTTGATTTTCTCCTCAAAACAGATTGAAAAATCTTTGCCGTCTCTGTCGGGGAAATCCCAATTATTATCCCAGGACGAGCCTGAACATCCGCTGAGATTTGTGTATCCGCCGCCGTGCGGGTGATGCCAGTCCAGCTCCTGAGAATAATACAGACCGAATTTCAGTCCGTACTTATAGCAAGCCTCAGCAAGCTCCGCGGTAACATCCCTGCCGAAAGGAGTTGCATCAACAATATTGAACGGGTCGGCAGATTTGAACATTGCAAATCCGTCATGATGCTTTGATGTAAAAACAAAATATTTCATTCCGCAGTCCCGTGCAAGACGAATCCATTCATCGGCATTGAAATAAATCGGATTAAATACACCTGCAATTTTTGAGTACTCGGCATTGGGAATTGCAAGCCAGCTTTGAATCCATTCCGCATAGTCACGGACTCTCCTGCCCTGCCATTCACCGCCGAGAACGGAATACAAACCCCAATGAGCCATCATTCCGTATTCTGCATTTTTAAACCATTCTCTGTTATTCATAAATCCTCCGAATTTTAAAGTAATTCTGCAAGGTCATAAATCAGTCTTTCTGTTTTTTCCCAACCGAGACAAGGATCGGTTATCGACTTGCCGTAAATGCACTCGCCGATTTTCTGAGCACCGTCTTCAATATAGCTTTCAATCATAAATCCTTTTACAAGCTTTTTGACATCAGCATCGTGACGGCAGCTGTGAAGCACTTCTTTGGCAATTCTCACCTGTTCAAGATATTTCTTAGCCGAATTTGCGTGGTTTGTATCAACAATCACGCCGGGATTTGCAAGGCCGCTTTCGGAATAAATCTCTGCAAGGTTAACAAGGTCCTCGTAGTGATAATTAGGCATTGACTGACCGTGTTTGTTGACATATCCCCTGAGAATTGCATGAGCCAGAGGATTGCCCTCGGAATGAACCTCCCAGCCTCGGTAAATAAAGGTGTGCTTGTGCTGTGCGGCGGTAATCGAATTCATCATAACGGAAATATCGCCGCCTGTAGGATTTTTCATGCCGACAGGGATATCAAGACCGCTTGAGGTGAGTCTGTGCTGCTGATTTTCAACCGAACGGGCACCGATTGCAACATAAGCAAGAATATCGCTGAGATATCTGTAATTTTCGGGATAAAGCATTTCATCCGCACAGGAAAAACCCGTTTCTCTGAGCGCGCGCATATGAAGCTCTCTGATTGCTACAATGCCTTTATACATATCCGGATTCTCGTTTGGGTCAGGCTGATGAAGCATTCCCTTGTAGCCGTCACCTGTTGTTCTGGGTTTGTTGGTATATATACGGGGAATGATGAATATTTTGTCATTCACCTTTTCCTGCACTTCACGAAGGCGCGTAATATAATCAATCACGCTGTCCTCATTATCTGCTGAACAGGGGCCGATGACAAGCACAAGCTTATCGCTCTTTCCCGTAAAAATATCTTCAATCTCCGCCGCTCTGCTTTTCACAACGGATTCAAGTTCGTATGTAAGAGGATAACGTTCCTTTACTTCCATAGGAATGGGAAGCTTCCTTTCAAAAATCATACTCATTTCAAGCACCTCTTTGCCAATGGAGTTTGCCGAATATTATACACCTTTTATTCGTGAATTTCAATATACTCACGAATAAATATACATAAAACTCAAAGATTATCCCAATCGATTTTTCTGTCCTTGAAGTAAAATTCCCTGTCGTGCTCACTTACCTCTCTGAGCACTTTGCAAGGATTTCCGACTGCAATAACATTGGACGGAATGTCTTTTGTGACAACACTTCCTGCGCCGACAACAACATTATCTCCGATTGTTATACCGGGCACTATGACAACGCCCGCTCCTATCCAGCAGTTTCTTCCTATGCGCACGGGGAAATTATACTGATACTGCTTTTCACGCAATTCGGGCAAAATGGGGTGCCCTGCGGTTGCAACAACAACATTTGGCCCGAACATTGTGTAATCACCCACATAGATATGTGTATCATCAACGAGAGTGAGGTTGAAGTTTGCATAGATACCTTTACCGAAGTGGCAGTGCTTTCCGCCCCAATTAGCATGAAACGGCGGCTCAATATAACAGTTTTCGCCGATTTCCGCAAACATCTCTTCAAGCATTTTTTCGCGTTTATCAAGTTCCGTTGGTCTTGTGAGGTTAAAATCATAAAGCCTGTCAAGGCATTTAAGCTGCTCTTCCATTATGGATTCATCATTGGGCAAATACAAATCACCCGATGTCATTTTTTCTTTATGAGTCATATATCCACCTCTGAAAATTTTCTTGTATGCAACGAAATTATATCATACAGAAAAAGATTTGTATATAGTATTTAAAAAAGCAACTCCGACTGCACAGGCAATCGGAGCTGTATTTTTTCTTGCAGGTTCACACAATATATTCTCCTCGG
>CALFPM010000078.1 GCA_937919155.1 uncultured Clostridia bacterium | reverse complement strand
GGTTGAAACTGTGGCCGAACCTGTGACAGAATCCGTGCTGGAAAGTGTGCCCGAAGTTGCAATTGAAACACCTATTTTGCCGGTGGCAGAAGACAAAGTTCCAGAAAACATCGTGTTGGATGCAGATGTATCCCCTGAAACAGAACCTGTGGTCGATTCCATCCCGGATATTGAACCCGAATCAGAACCCGAATCAGAACCAGAAAAAGTTATCCCAATTTTATCCATTTTATCCGTCCAAGAAGACGTCATCCCCGAACCAGATGTAATCGAACCTGTTGCGGCTGTCGCTGATGCAGAAGAGCGCACGGAAACAGAACCCGTGATTGATGTGGTCGAAACCGCCGTTATTTCAGATGTCAGTATTGATGATGTCTTTCCCGTTTCAGATGCCGCTGCAGATGACAATGTTGCGCCCGTAACAATTGGTGATATGGTTGCGGACGGTCTTTATCCTTACGATGAAAAAGCAATCTGCAAAATTGCAGAAGATATTTCATACAACAACTCAATCAATTATTTCGGTGTAAAGTGAGAGAGGTGTAATAATGGCAAAATATGTTCTTGCTCTGGATCAGGGCACCACAAGTTCAAGAGCAATTGTTTTTGACAAGAAAGGAAATATTGTCAGCAAGGCTCAGAATGAGTTTGAGCAGATTTATCCGCAGGCAGGCTGGGTTGAGCATGACCCGCTTTCAATCCTTTACAGTCAGTTTCAGGCGGTGTCATCCTGCATAATGCAGGGGGCAATAAATCCCTGCGACATTGCCGGTATCGGCATCACCAATCAGAGAGAAACAACTATTCTCTGGGACAGGCAGACAGGTAAACCTGTTTATAATGCCATTGTGTGGCAGTGCCGCAGAACGGCTGAACTTTGCGAGGAGCTTAAAGCTCAGGGTCTTGAGGATTATATAAAAGAAAAAACAGGTCTTTTGATTGATGCATATTTCTCAGGCACCAAAATCAAGTGGATTCTTGATAATGTAAAAGGTGCGAGAGAGCTTGCCGATCAGGGCAGACTTCTTTTCGGCACGGTTGAAACATGGCTTATCTGGAATCTCACCGGCGGAAGTGTTCATGTTACCGACTATTCAAATGCATCAAGAACAATGCTTTTTGATGTTGATAATCTTTGCTGGGATAAATTCCTTTGTGAAAAGCTCGGAATACCCATGTCAATTCTTCCCGAGCCTGTTCCTTCAAGCAAGATTTACGGCAGAGTTTCAAAGGGAATTCTCGGCCTTGAATTTCTGGAGGGTATTCCCATCTGCGGTGCAATAGGCGACCAGCCCGCCGCGCTTTTCGGTCAGGGATGCTTTGAACCCGGTCAGGCCAAGAATACATACGGCACAGGCTGTTTCCTGCTGATGAATACGGGTGAAACCCGAGTCAAGTCAAAAAACAATCTTCTCACAGGTGTTGCCTGGGGCATTGGCGACAAGGTTGAGTATGCCATTGAAGGCTCTGCTTTCAATGCAGGTTCGGTTATCAAATGGCTTCGCGATGAGCTTCATATGATTGACACTGCGAAGCGTTGCGATGAGCTTGCAGAGAGTGTTCCCGATTCAAACGGAATTTATTTTGTGCCCGCATTCACGGGCCTCGGCGCTCCTTATTGGGATATGTATGCGAGAGGAACCCTTGTGGGTCTGACCCGAGGAGTCAACAGAGCACATATTGCCCGAAGCGTTTTGGAGGCAATTGCTTATCAGGTAACGGATTTGCTTGAGGCAATGAAATCCGATTCGGGCATCGATTTCACGGAACTCCGCGTTGACGGCGGTGCAAGCGTCAGCGATGTTATGATGCAGATTCAGGCGGATATGATTCGCTGCGGAGTCAACCGTCCCCGTAATGTTGAAACAACCGCTTTGGGCGCCGCTTACCTTGCGGGTCTTGCATCGGGTCTGTGGGAGGATATAGACGACCTCAAGAATAACAGGGAAGTTGCAAAGGTGTTTACACCCGAAATGGATATTGAGCGCCGCAACAAGCTTTATGCAGACTGGAAGCGCGCGGTTGAATGCTCAATGGGTTGGGCAAAATAAAAATCAGGAGAAATTTCAATGGATTATTTAAAGGAGTCGCTGAAACTCCACTACGAATGGAAAGGCAAGCTTGAGATAAGTTCAAGAACAAAGGCGTCAAACAAACAGGAGCTTTCTCTTGCTTATACCCCCGGCGTTGCCGCGCCCTGTCTTGAAATTCAGAAGGATATAAATAAAAGCTATGAGCTTACACGCAGGTGGAACACCGTTGCCGTTATTACAGACGGCACGGCGGTTCTGGGTCTTGGAGATATCGGTCCCGAGGCAGGTATGCCCGTTATGGAGGGCAAATGTCTGCTCTTCAAGGAGTTTGCGGGCATTGATGCAATTCCTCTCTGTGTCCGCTCAAAGGATACGGACGAAATTGTCAAAGCGGTGTCACTTTTCGCAGGCAGTTTCGGCGGCATAAATCTTGAGGATATTGCCGCACCCAGATGTTTTGAGATTGAAAAAAAGCTCAAGGAAATCTGCGATATTCCCGTTTTTCACGATGATCAGCACGGCACTGCGGTTGTTGTGCTTGCGGCTGTGCTTAATGCGCTCAGGTGTGTGGGCAAAAAGCTTGAGGATTGCACCGTTGCAATGAGCGGCGCAGGTTCGGCAGGCTCAGCAATTGCAAGGTTGCTCAACGCTTGCGGTGCAGGCAACATAATCATGAGCGACCGTGAGGGAATAATCTGCAAGGGTCAGGACCTTTCGCCCGCATTTGACGAACTTGCGGATTTTACAAACAAAAACCGTGTGACAGGTACTCTTGCAGATACGATGAAGGGTGCAGATGTGTTTATCGGCGTTTCCGCAGGCGGAATAGTCAGCAAAGAAATGGTTGCATCAATGGCGAAAGATGCCGTGGTGATGGCAATGGCAAATCCCACCCCCGAAATTATGCCGGATGAAGCTCTCGCCGCAGGTGCCGCCGTTGTGGGCACGGGCAGAAGCGATTTCCCCAACCAGATCAACAATGTACTGGCTTTCCCCGGAATTTTCAGAGGCGCTCTTGATGTGCGCGCATCGGATATCAATGAGCAGATGAAGCTTGCCGCGGCTTATGCTATTGCAGGTCTTGTGGCGGAGGATAAGCTTTGCCCCGAATACATACTTCCCGAAGCTTTTGACGAAAGAGTGGGTCCTGCGGTTGCAAAGGCGGTTGGAGAAGCGGCACACAGTTGTGGAATTGCACGAATATGACGAATGCAATTTGGTAAGGTTTCACAAAAACAGTTTTTGAGATATTAATTTTCGGATTTGTCTATTGCTTTATTTTAATTATTGTGCAATAATTAGACGATAAAATGGATTGAAAGGCTTAAAAAAGCAATTCAATCCTTGGGAATTTTGATTCCTATTTCAGAAAGGGAGGAAATACTATGTCCACTTTTAAAAAGGTCATCAGCATAGTGCTCTGCATTGCAATGCTTGCAGGAACATTCTCTGTGCTCGGTGGTCTTGCAACTCCTGACGCTGCAGCAGCAGACGGCGTTTCAAAGGTAAAAACATACGCAGAGCTTGCAGCTCAGTATGACAATTTCATTTATCTTGCTTCAGAGGTTTATGAAATTGAAACAACAGACGGCACCCTTTCGGGTACTGTTACAGACAGCGTGCTTACCGACTACTATGTTGATGCAGGTCAGCTTCTTGAAGAAAGATTCTACATCAAGGGTGACTTCTACTTCGGTAACAGCCAGTTCGTTAAGGCATACGATAACTCATTCTTTGATGTAACACAGATCACAACACTTGCAG
>CALFPM010000077.1 GCA_937919155.1 uncultured Clostridia bacterium | reverse complement strand
CAAGCAGTTCTTCGGCGGCATCGGTCAGAACTTTGCCAACCCTGCAATTGCGGCAAGAATTTTCCTGCTCATCAGCTTCGGTCAGCAGATGGGCAACTGGACTGCTCCCCTTGCGTGGAAATCCGCAGACGCAGTTTCATCCGCAACACCCCTTGCAATCATCGGCGGTGAATCAACCGAAGCTCTGCCCTCACTTTTTCAGATGCTTATCGGCATCAGAGGCGGCAGCCTTGGCGAAACCTGCTCAATCGCACTTATCCTCGGCGGCATTTACCTTATCGCAAGAAAGGTTATTATGCCCAAGATTCCTCTTGCATACCTCGGCACCGTTGCCGTTGTGATGCTTATTGCAGGCAAGTTTGACCTTGAATTCCTTGCATATCAGCTTATGGGCGGCGGACTTCTCCTCGGCGCATTCTTTATGGCAACGGATTATTCCACAAGCCCCATCAAATCAAACGCAAAAATCGTTTTCGGTATCGGCTGCGGTCTTATCACCTGCGTAATCAGACTTTTCGGCTCACTTCCCGAAGGCGTTTCATTCGCAATACTTATTATGAATCTCCTTGTGCCTCATATTGAAACAATTATGGCTCCCAAGCCTTTCGGCACAGTCAAGGAGAAAAAGTCAAAGGCAAAGGAGGGCGAGGCAAAATGAAAAAGCTGAAAGACTATCTTGTTCCCACAGCCACTCTTTTCATCATCTGTCTTGTTGCAACTCTCCTGCTCGGACTTACAAACTCTGTCACCGCTCCCATTATTGCGGACCTTGCGGTTGAAACCGAAAAGAAATCAAGGCAGATTGTTTTTGCCGATGCATCGGCATTCGGCGAAGCTGAAATTCTTGAGGACGGCACAAGCGTTGTTGCCGCACTTGACGAGGCAGGCAATGTTATAGGCCATGTTGTTGTTAACACGGCAAAGGGTTACGGCGGCGACATTTCCGTTATGACAGGCGTTGATGCTGACGGCAAGGTTACGGGAATCAACATCCTCTCCCATTCCGAAACAGCAGGTCTCGGCGCAAAAGCGGCAGAGCAAAGCTTCCGCGACAGATTTGTCGGTCTTGTTCAGGGAATCACCGTTTCCAAGGACAAGGCAGGCGACAACTCAATTGACGCCATCACAGGCGCAACCATAACATCAAGAGCGGTCACTGACGCAGTCAATGCCGCAATTCAGGCAGCAGGAGGTGCAGACAATGGCTGAGAAAAAATCTCTCGGTAAGGAATTTACCAAAGGTCTTATTGCAGAAAACCCCGTTTTCCGCCTTGTTCTGGGCACCTGCCCCACTCTTGCAACATCAACAAGCGTTGTTAACGCTCTCGGTATGGGCATTTCGGCAATGATTGTTCTTGTTTGCTCAAACATCGTTATTTCACTTCTCAGAAAAGTAATTCCCTCAAAGGTGCGTATCCCTGCTTACATAGTTGTTATCGCATCCTTTGTTACAATTGTTCAGATGATAGTCAAGGCATTCGTTCCCGCGCTTGATGCCGCGCTGGGCGTGTTCCTTCCTCTTATCGTTGTTAACTGCATCATCCTCGGCAGAGCTGAGGCATTTGCAGGTAAGAACAGCATTGTTGCTTCCGCACTCGACGGTATGGGTATGGGCGTCGGCTTCACAGCTGCCCTGCTTGCAATGGCATTCATCCGTGAGCTTATCGGTACAGGTGCAATCAACGGCACTCAGATTTTCCCCGCAGATTTCTCAATGCTTATATTCATCCTGCCTCCCGGCGGCTTCTTCGTATTCGGTATGCTTATCGCTGTTGCAAATAAGCTCGCCGAAAAGAAAGGCAAGCCCAAGGCAGAGCTTCACGGCTGTGAAAGCTGTCCGATGGCTGCAAGCTGTTCACTTATCAACAGCGGTGAAAGCTGTGACGTAAAGGAGGCGACTGTAAAATGACAATGACCAAAGAGCTTATGTCAATCCTCATAACCGCCATTCTTACAGAAAACTTCCTGCTGAGTAAATTCCTCGGTATCTGTCCGTTCCTCGGTGTTTCCAAGAAGCTTAATACTGCTTCAGGTATGTCAATGGCTGTTATCTTCGTTATGCTTCTTGCAACAGCGGTTACCTACCCCATCAACAAGTTCATCCTCGTGCCCAACGGTCTTGCTTATCTGCAGACTATCGTATTTATCCTTGTTATTGCGGCACTTGTTCAGCTTGTTGAAATCGTGCTTAAGAAATATATACCTTCACTTTACAGTGCGCTTGGTATATATCTTCCGCTTATCACAACAAACTGTGCCGTTCTCGGTGTTGCGATAAACAATATTACCGACGAATACACATTCATTGAATCTATGGTAAGCTCGCTCGGAGTCGGACTTGGATTCCTTCTCGCAATGGTCCTTTTCGCGGGTGTACGCTCAAGGATCGAAAACTGTCCCTCCCCGAAGTGCTTCAAGGGTATCCCGATAACCCTTATCGCGGCATCCATAGTAGCACTTGCATTCTTCGGATTCGAGGGCGTCGTCGAAAATCTTATAAACATAGGAGGATAACGATATGCCGATATTAATACCAG
>CALFPM010000076.1 GCA_937919155.1 uncultured Clostridia bacterium | reverse complement strand
AATGCAGATTTACATTCGTCATCAGTAGGTACAGCAACAAAACTTTCAAGTCCGTCTGCTTCAATCTGTATACAAGAAACATCATCAATTTTCTCTTTAATTTCAATCTGCACACATTGTAAATTGGAGTTCGTTGTGTTGTAAACTGTGATTTTTTCAGTTTTTGGCATACATGACATTTCGTCATTGATAACCTTGTCACTTAGCTGGAGCGCAGTTTTTTCTCTTTGAATATTAAGAACAGGTGTTGCAAGACCAAAATGAGTTGTAGAGAGTAAAAGCACTCTGTTGTTGAATGAAGGTGACAGCCTATCTTGTTCACTTGTAACCTTTGCCACAGCTCTGGCCAGCGCACCGCCCATATTACCGGTTCCGATAAAACCAAGTTTAATAGCCATAATTTTTCCCTTTCTATGTATGAAAAATTTTAATACAGTTTTTTAAGAGCGTCGGTAAGGAAATCGTAAGCGATCTTGATATCCTGTTCGGGTGTGTCGCCGCATTCTCTTTCGATAGTGAGGAAGCCTTTGTATCCGATGTCTTCAAGTGCGTTGAGATATTCGGGCCACTTAACGATGCCTTCACCGAGAGGCACTTCAAGGAACGAATCTTCGGTGACGATTACATCCTGCTTGAGACCGTAGATGATTTCGGGGTCTTTATAGAAAATCTGCTTGCCGTCCTTTGCGTGAGTGTGAACGATATATTTCTGAAGATTGTAAACAGCCTGAACAGGGTCATCACCCGTAACCATAACAAGGTTTGCGGGGTCAAGGTTAACGCCAACGCCAGTTGAACCCAGTGAATCAAGGAATTCCTTGAGCACGGCTGATGTTTCGGGGCCTGTCTCGATTGCAAAGTGAGCGCCGATGCTGTCTGCATAGCGTGAAAGCTCAAAGCAAGCCTCCTGCATAACCTTATATCTGTCATTGTTGCTGTCCTGAGGCACAACGCCGATGTGAGTTGTGACAACATCGGTGCCGAGCTCTTTTGCAAGGTCAATGATTCTCTTTGATTTTTCAATCTTTTCGGGGTTTCTGTCTGCAAAGCAGAATCCGCCGCCGCCAAGGTCACCGCAGAGTGCGGAAATAACAAGACCGTTGTCAGCAACAAGGTTTCTGAAATCTGCTCTTTTCTGAGCTGTCAGGTTTTCGGGTGCCATTTCACCGCGGGTTGAATAAACCTGAATGCCCTGTGCGCCAACCGCAGCAGCCTTTTTCACTGCTGTGGGAATATCTGTTCTGAAACTGTCGATGATAACACCGATAGGAAATCTGCCCATAATAAATTCTCCTTGTGTCAAAAGTTTGATTTAATGATATCAAAGGTTTATAAGAATATCAAGTTTTTTTTATAATTAACTTTACATTTTTTAAATTTGTGTTATATTATTTAATGAATATCTTTGACTTTCCACAGGGAGGTAATGCAATGTCAAAAATAAAGGTTGCCGTTATCGGCTGCGGAACAATTGCGAATTCATCGCATATTCCTGCATATATTAAAAATGATGAAGTTGAAATCAAATATTTCTGCGATATCATCCCCGAAAGGGCAGAGGCGGCAGTTGCAAAGTACGGCTGCGGCAAAGCGGTTGTTGATTATCACGATTTTCTTAATGACCCTGAGCTTGACGCGGTTTCCGTCTGCACTCACAACGACTTTCACTCAATTATTTCAATAGATTTTCTCAGAGCAGGCAAACATGTTCTCTGCGAAAAGCCTGCGGCAAGAATTCTTTCCGAGGCTCTTGAAATGCAGAAGGTTGCTCACGAAACAGGCAAGGTGCTGAATATCGGCGTTTGCAACAGATTCAATACATATGTTATGAAAATCAAGGAGCTTATTGATGCGGGTGAGCTTGGCGAGGTTTATCATGTTTATGCTTCATTCCGCAAGTTCCGCTCAATCCCCGGCATCGGCGGCGATTTCACAACAAAGGCAAAGTCAGGCGGCGGCACACTCATTGACTGGGGCGTGCATTTCCTTGACCTGATAATGTATTGCTGCGGCGACCCCACACCTCTCACCGCATCGGGCGAAGCATTCTGCAAGCTGGGCAAGGATATCCCCAACTACACTTACACAGGCATGTGGGCAAAGGATACAGCCGATATGAACGGCACATATGATGTTGACGATTCCGTTACGGGTCTTATCAGAACAAGCGGTCCCGTTATCAGCTTCAACGGTGCGTGGGCACAGAATGTGGGCGAGGATGAAATGTTCATCGACTTTATGGGCGACAAGGCAGGCATCCGCCTGAGCTATTGCTCGAACTTCCGCATCTGGGGCGTGAAGAACGGCATGCTCACCGAAACAAAGGTTGAAACGCTTGAAACCAATATGTATGAGAATGAAATCAACGATTTCATCAGATGCATTAAAACAGGCGGCAAGAATCAGCAGAATATTGACTACGCTGTTGAAACTTCAAAGATTATGCAGGCTATTTATGATTCATCCGAGAATCATTGTGAAATAAAAATTTCCTAAGAAAGGGTTAATTAATTATGGATATCAGAATTTTCAAGAACGAAGCAGAAATCGGTCAGGCAGCAGGCAAGCTTTTCTGCGATTTTGTCAAGGAGAACCCCGGTTGTGTTCTCGGTCTTGCAACAGGCGCAACTCCCGTTCCCACTTATAACTACATTGCAGATAAGTTTGCAGCAGGCGAGGTTACATTCAAGGATGTGAAGACATTCAACCTTGACGAATACTGCGACCTTCCCAAGACTCATAAGAACAGCTACTACACATTCATGAACGAGAATCTTTTCTCGAAGTTTGATATCAACCTTGACAATGTCGGTTTCCTTGACGGAAACGCAGCTGATCCCGAGGCAGAAAGCGCACGCTATGCAGCTGATATCGCATCAAAGGGCGGCATCGACATTCAGCTTCTCGGCATCGGCAGAAACGGTCACATCGCATTCAACGAGCCTTCAGACGAATTCACAGGCGAGAGCCACAAAATCAAGCTTACAGACAGCACAATCGAGGCTAACTCAATCTATTTTGACGATATTCCCATGCCCCGTTACGCAATGACAATGGGCATCGGCTCAATTATGAAGTCAAAGAAAAT
>CALFPM010000075.1 GCA_937919155.1 uncultured Clostridia bacterium | reverse complement strand
GTGCGTCAGCACAGACCCGCCCTTCTTGACACCCTGACCGTCCACACCCGCATCCGAGCCAGTGCCACCGATACCACCTCCGCCCACCTCACCAACACGGCAACCCACCAAACCGACCCGCTTCCCCCTGATCTCCCATCCTTCTGGCTAGACGTGAAGACCGCCATCGTCATTCTGCTCCTAGCTGTGCTTTTAGTTGGTTGTTTCATAATATTCCCCCGACGTGCCTAGCCGTAAGGTTAGGCCGTCGTTTTCCCCCTTCCTTATTTAGAATCGTCTAAATAAGACCCAAAAACCTCATTTTTCTCCTCATATCCTTGGTCAGCTGGATAGTATTTCGTAGTTTTGCAGTGCAAAGGATAAGCGGCAACGCAGAGGTGCGACCGCCCAACGTATGCAGAGGGTTCGGGAGAACTTTAGGTAGCCTCGTTGGGAAGCAATTTCCAGCGGGGCTTTTTCATACCAAGAGCCTAGCAATTCGCAAATGTGAAACTCACTTCACATTTTTAAATTCTACTAGAATCGGCAGTATGATAAGTAATCAAATCGCCTCTGCCGTTATCAGACCAAAGATTTTTGCCTTTTCTGTTCTGATTGTTTGAAATAATCTTATTGGCAGCATCAAGAATATTCTGAGTTGATCTGTAATTCTGCTCAAGTCTTATTACCTTGGCATTTTTATACTGATGCTCAAAAGAGAGAATATTCTCAATAGTTGCACCTCTGAATTTATAAATACTCTGGTCGTCGTCACCAACAACACAGATATTTTTGTATCCGCCCGCAAGAAGCGAGGTGAGCATATACTGTGCATGGTTTGTATCCTGATATTCATCAACCATTATGTATTTGAATTTACGCTGGTAGTACTCAAGAACTTCAGGATTATTCTGCAAAAGACGAACTGTGTTGACAATAATGTCATCAAAATCCATTGCATCAGCTGATTTAAGACGCTTCTGATATGCCTCATAAACTGAGCCGATGTTTCTTTTACAGATATCCATATAATTCTCTTTGATATATTCTTCCGGAGTAATAAGCATATCCTTTGCGGTGCTGATTGCCGAAAGAACATTCTTCGGAGTGAGAATGTTATCGGAAAAACCAAACTGTTTTAAACAATCCTTGATTATACGCTTGCTGTCATCAGTATCATAAATAGTGAAGTTTGATGAATAACCGATATAATCAGCATTACGGCGCAGAATACGCACACAACATGAATGAAATGTGCTTGCCCATATGTCACGGGCTTGTTCGCCAAGCATACGCTCAAGTCTTTCCTTAAGCTCACCCGCAGCCTTATTAGTGAAGGTAATTGCAAGGATTTCCCAAGGTCTTGCAGCATCAACCTTCAAAAGATGCTCTATATCGAAAGCATCCTCTACTGAACCGTCTGCAACGGCGCGCATAAGGGCAAGTTCACTTTCAGTGGGCTCATATTCAACAACATCGCTGTAATAAGCCTTACCGTATTTTATAAGGCTTGCTATGCGGTTAACAAGAACGGTAGTTTTACCGCTTCCCGCACCGGCAAGCACCAAAAGCGGTCCCTCCGTAGAAAGGACCGCTTTTTTCTGCATATCATTAAGGGACGCAAAATCCCTTTCAATAATTCTTCTTCGTAATGAAAGAAAATCGTTAGAAAGCATTTGTTACCTCAAATTGAAATCTCATGTGCAATCTTATAAAGCTCATCGTTAACAGAACGCTCCATGCTGAGAGCCTCATAAATATCATAATCAATGATAGTATCGTTCTTCTGAACAACAACTCTGTTACCGATTCCCTGCATAAGAAGCTGAACAGCCTTGTAACCCATCTGGCTTGCAGCAACACGGTCACGAACTGTGGGTGAGCCGCCACGCTGAACATGGCCGAGAATTACAGCTCTTGATTCAACACCGCATTCCTTTTCAATCTTTCTGGCAAGTTCTTCAACACCACCGATACCCTCAGCAACCATAACGATAAAGTGCTTTTTATCTGTTTTCTGAGTTCTTCTGATTCTGTCGATAACATGCTTTTCAATTTCTGAAGGAATTTCGGGAATAACAATTGCAGTAGCGCCAACAGCGATACCTGCGTTAAGAGTAAGGTCACCGCATCTGTTACCCATAACCTCAACAACAATACATCTGCTGTGTGATTCAACAGTATCTCTGACTCTGTCAACCATCTGCATTACAGTGTTAAGGCATGTATCATAACCGATTGTGTAGTCTGAACTTACGATATCGTTATCAATTGTGCCGGGAACACCGATGCAAGGAATGCCTCTGAGTGAAAGGTCACGTGCACCTCTGAATGAACCGTCACCGCCAATAACAACAATGCCTTCAATGCCAAGCTTTTTACATGTATTAACAGCCTGCTGGATACCCTCTTCTTCTCTGAAAGCTTTGCATCTTGCAGAATAAAGCATTGTGCCGCCTCTGTGAATTATATCGGAAACACTTCTGATATTAAGTTCACGAACGTCACCATCAATAAGACCCTGATAACCTCTGTTAATACCGTAAACTTTAATACCGTTTTCACACGCGGTTCTTACAACTGCACGAACAGCCGCGTTCATGCCGGGAGCGTCACCGCCACTTGTTAAAACGCCGATTGTCTTCATATTAAATACTCTCCTTGGAAAAATGTTCAAGCTATATAATACACTTTTTATAACATAATGTCAATGAAATAAACACTTTTTGATAAAAAAGTTATATGTTCGACCAAATAAATTCAATTGTTAAAAATAACATTTTCATCGCCGAGTATTTTTCTCAATTCGCGCAAAAGAACCGGATTAACATCGATGCCGTAACCTATAGGATTTCTTCTGTATTCTTTGTTATCGCTGTAATAATAAAACAGAGGAACATTACCGTCAAAAACAGCAAGAAGCTTTCTGCAGCATTCAATCTGGGGAGATTGTGCATTATCAAACCTCAAAAACAAACCTTTTGCTTTTTTCTTTTCTTTTTTACTGTCTTCATCAATTACAACAGTATTCTCAGAAGGACAACTTTCCACTGATTCACACACAATTTTTGTGTCTTCATCCTCGCGCATACTGACTCTGCCTCTGAGAAGAACAATATTGCCTTCAAAAAATAATGACGGATGCTCGGCAAGTGTTTTCGGAAAAACAATAACTTCAATGCTGCCGGTCGTATCTTCAAGTGTAACAAAAGCCATGGTCGAATCACTTTTGGTTATCTTCTTTTTCAAGGAACCGATTAATCCGAGGATTTTAACCCTATCGTTATCTTTATACACCGACTCTTCTTCAGTAATTTCAGTGATTTTAGCGCACTTCAGATTATCTGATAAAGATTTATATCTTGCCATCGGGTGACCCGACAAATACATACCTGCAACCTCTTTTTCATATCGCAGGAGAACATCCGCCGAGTATTCATCGACATCCGGATAAGCGAACGAAGGAACAGAAGAAATATCCTGAGCAGAGTTCATAAGATCTCCAAATCCAATCTGACCGTCAACATTGCGTCTCTTATCATTTTCTAAATCCTGAATTATATCCTCAATCACGGAAGACATCTGCTTACGGTTTGCGCCAAGCCCGTCAAATGCACCGCATTTAACAAGACTTTCAATGGCTCTGCGGTTAAAATCCTTGCCATACATTCTTCGGCAAAAATCATAAAAGCCGTCAAAATTTCCGTTAAGACTTCTTTCATCAATCATTCTTTTGATGAAATTTCTTCCGAGATTCTTAACAGCAAGCAAGCTGAAATGAATATTACCGCCCGAAACTTCAAAAGCTTCCGTGCTTTGATTTACATGAGGAGGAAGAATTTTTATTCCAAGCCTTGAACACTCACCTATATATTGCGCAACCTTACCTGTGTTATCAAGAAAACTTGTGAGAAGTGCGGCAAAAAATTCACATGGATAGTGGCATTTCAACCACGCAGTCTGATAAGCAACATAAGCGTAGGCCGCAGCGTGAGCTTTATTGAACGCATAAGATGCAAACGACATCATTTCATCAAAAATATCATTAGCAGTCTTTTCATCAATTCCGCGTCTTACTGCACCATCACAAACAACAACTCCGTTCTCATCAACAATTCCATGAACAAAATTCTTGCGTTCCTTAAGCATTACATCGTGTTTTTTCTTGCTCATTGCACGGCGGACAATATCTGCTCTGCCGTATGAATATCCCGCAAGCTCACGGCAAATCTGCATTACCTGCTCCTGATAAACCATACATCCGTAAGTAACATCAAGAATGCTCTTAAGTTCAGGAGTCTTATATCTGATTCTGTGAGGATTATGACGGTTTTCAATGTAAGTCGGAATCGAATCCATCGGTCCCGGTCTGTAAAGCGAAATAACGGCAATCAAGTCCTCAAGACTTTCAGGCTTCAACTGAGATAAAACACTCCGCATTCCTGCCGATTCAAACTGAAAAACGCCTTCCGTCTGAGCAGAACACATCATTTCAAAAACAGCTTTGTCCTCAACATCTATATTATCTATACAAAAATCAGATGTATGTTTTCGGATCAACTTTTCAGCTGATTTAATAACAGTCAACGTGCGTAGTCCGAGAAAGTCCATCTTAAGCAGACCAAGCTCCTCAAGTGTGGTCATGGGAAACTGTGTCACAACTGCCTCATCGTTTCTTGCAAGAGGAACATATGAAACTACAGGGTCGTGTGTAATAACAACACCTGCAGCGTGTGTCGATGCATGGCGCGGCATACCTTCAACTTTTTTTGCCATATCGATAAGCTCTCGCGCCTCATCGTCATTATCATAAAGAGACTTAAACTCACTAGAACGCTTAAGTCCCTTTTCTATTGTTATATTCAGTTCATTAGGAACCTGTTTTGCTATATTATCAACTGTTGAATACGGCAATCCGAATGCTCTGCCAACATCACGTATTGCAGCCTTTGCGGCAAGTGTTCCGAAGGTTACAATCTGAGCAACGTGATCCGCACCGTATTTATCGATAACATAATCAATTACCTCTCCCCGGCGTTCAAAGCAAAAATCAATATCAAAATCAGGCATACTGACTCTTTCAGGATTAAGAAAACGCTCAAAAAGAAGACTATATTTCATCGGATCTATTCCTGTTATTCCAATACAATAAGCACAAATGCTTGCAGCACCCGAACCTCTGCCCGGACCGACAGGGATACCCTGATCTTTTGCGTGTTTAATAAAATCATGAACAATAAGAAAATAATCTACATATCCCATTTTATTTATAACATCAAGTTCATAATTAAGCCTGTCCACATATGAGGCAGGCGGATTTTCACCGTAACGCTCAACAAGACCTTTGCGGCAAAGATAAGAAAACCATTCAAAATGGCCGTACCCCTCAGGAACATCAAAATGAGGTAATTTCGTCTGACCAAATTCAAAGGTCACATTACATCTTTCAGCAATTTTTGCTGTGTTTTCAACTGCTTCGTGACACTCAGGAAATGCAACCAGCATTTCCTCTTCGCTTTTAAGATAAAATTCCTGTGTCCCGAATTCAAGACCTGTATCCTCTCCGATTGTGTGGTTTGTCTGGATACAGATAAGTATCTGCTGCATTTTAGCATCAGATTTGTCAACATAGTGAGCATCGTTTGTTGCTACAAGCGGGATTTGAAGCTCCTTTGACAGTCTGATAAGCTCGGGGTTAATGCGAATCTGGTCATCCAGACCATGATTCTGAATTTCAAGAAAATAATTCCCCTCACCCATTGTCTCGGAATACCATTGAGCAACACGCTTCGCCTCATCATAATCATTTTGCTGAAGCGCCCTGGCAACTTCACCCGCAAGACAACCTGAAAGAGCTATTATTCCCTCGTGATATTTTTCAAGAAGATCTTTGTCAATCCTCGGTTTGGTATAAAATCCGTTAACCCAACCTTCCGAAACAAGCTTTATGAGATTCTTATAACCCTCGTTATTCTCACAAAGCAAAACCAGATGATAACGCTCACTGTCTATGCCGTGCACCTTGTCAAAACGGGATCTCGGAGCAACATATACCTCGCATCCGATAACGGGCTTTATACCCTTTTTCAATGCAGCTTTATAGAAATCAATTACACCGTACATTACGCCGTGATCTGTTATGGCAACAGAAGTCTGACCCATGCTTTTGATTTTATCAAGCATAGGTTCAATTCTGCATGCACCGTCAAGCAAGCTGTATTCACTATGTACATGTAAATGTGTAAAAGCCATTATTTTTCTCCGTTTTTAAGACTGTCAGCAAGCTGAACAATCCTGTTTAATCTGTGATTAACACCCGAGCGGGAAATAGGTTCATCAAGCAGTTTACCCAGTTCACTGAGACTTGCTTCTCGATGTTCAACTCGCAAACGAGCAATTTTCTGAAGAGCCTCAGGCAACCAGGAAAGACCCTTTTTATTTTCAATGTACTCAATTGCTTCAATATGGGCATTTGAAGCTTCAACCGTCTTATTTATGTTGGACATCTCAAAATTAAGTTTTCTGTTAACTTTATTAATGACATCTTTTCTGATTTTTATTCCCATAACATAAAGAGAAGCTTCCTGCGCACCGATAATTGCAAGTATATCCTCAATACTCTCACTGTCTTTAAAATAAATGACATGATTACCTTTGCGGACAATGTATTTCGGTTTGAGATTAAGCTCGTCCATAAATTTCATCAAATCAGATGAAAGTCTTTTATACGGAACAACGAATTCAAGATGATATCCCCTTTCGGGCGCAGTGACAGTTCCGCAAGAAAGAAAAACCCCACGAAGAAACGCCCCTGCACAACATTCATCAGATATGTTTGCACGGTTAATTCTCAATGTCGGTTCCCTGAGTGTGTGACCAAACTTTTCAAACACTGTTTCCTTTTCAGTATCGGTTTTAAGATAAGCTGTCATCTTCTTGTGACCGCTTTCACTGATTGTGGGGTCCACTCCGCAATAATCCTTCAAATATGAACGATAAAGCGAAAAAACATCAGAATTTTCTGTTGTAATAGAAAAATTATATTTTGAAAAATGAGCAAAAAGCACAAGCCCGTAGACTTGTGCATGGAAACAACAAGGGGAAAGATTTTCCAACTTAGAAATATCGCTTTTTACATCTGACGAAAAGGACAATCAAATCCCCTCCTATCCAATAATTTTAACTTC
Organism: uncultured Clostridia bacterium; assembly: GCA_937919155.1. GTDB lineage: Bacteria > Bacillota > Clostridia > Oscillospirales > Acutalibacteraceae > CAG-177. The sequence goes on along the minus strand of CALFPM010000075.1, from coordinate 11,779 downwards.
AGGTTCAAGTGTTACTCCCGTTTCTGAATAAACGGTTTCCCTGCAATGGTTAATTACATTCAGAACATCAGCTGCAGTTGCTCCGCCTTTATTAACAACAAATCCCGCGTGCTTTTCACTGACCTGAGCTCCGCCCGATGAATATCCCTTCAAGCCGCACTGTTCAATGAGTGCGCCTGCAAAATAACCCTCAGGGCGTTTAAAAGTGCTTCCTGCACTGGGATATTCAAGAGGCTGCTTATCTTTTCGTCTGGACATCAGGTCATCCATTCTGGCTTTTATCTCGTTTTTATCACCTTTCTTAAGCTTAAGAACAAGCGACAAAATAACATAATCAGAATCTGAGTAAACACTGTGTCGATAGCTCAAATCAAGCTTATCGGCATCAAATTCAGACAACTCACCGCCAGGTGTGATGTGTTCACAGCGAATTAAAACATCCTTCATTTCTCCGCCGTAAGCACCTGCATTCATATATGCTGCTCCGCCTGCTGTTCCCGGAATACCGAATGCAAACTCAAGACCTTCAAGCGAATTATCAAGAGCAAAACGGCAAAGTCGGGAAAGTGAAGCTCCGCACTGACAAGATATTGTTGTTTCATCTATCAACTCAATCTTATCCATTTTGCAAGTATTGATAACAACACCGCGGAATCCTTCATCACTTACGAGCAAATTGCTGCCCTTGCCTAAAACAAAAACAGGGATACTTGCATTCCTTGCGAACTCAGTTACTGCAAGAATTTTATTTTTTGAATCGGGAAAAACAAGAAGATCAGCTTTGCCGCCGATTTTGAAACTCGTATAGTCCCTCAAAGGCACATCAACAGAATATTCACATTTTATTTCATCGCAAAGTGCACAGATTTCACTATAAGAGTTCATTATTTCCTCCGATTAAAATTTATTCATCAAGAAGAGCTGCGCCGAAGATACCTGCGTCATTGCCAAGCTCTGCAGCAACGATCTTGCACTGTTTGCCGGAATGAACACTGTATCTTTCATCATCAGCGTGCTTTCTGATGGGAGCGAGAATTGTTTCTCCTTCGTGACTGATTCCGCCGCCGATACATACAAATTCAGGCTGGAATGTGTTGATTATATTAATAACACCGACTGCAACATAATAAATATAATCGTCTACAACTTTCTTTGCAGTTGCATCACCAAGGCGCATTGCATCAAAAGCGGTTCTGCCGCTTGCAGAATCAATGTTTCCGTTCACAAGCTGCCACATTTTGCTTTCTTTATCGTTGAGCATAGCTTCCTTGGTCTGCGAAATAAGTGCAGTTGCTGAAGCGTACTGCTCCCAGCAGCCTTTTCTGCCACAGTTGCACTGCTTACCGTTAACCATAATAACAGTATGACCCATTTCACCGCCTGCATAGTTAACACCACTTACAATTTTGCCGTTAACTATGATGCCGCTGCCTACACCTGTACCGAGAGTAACCGCAACAAAGTTGCCAACGCCCTTTCCGACACCTGCGATAGCCTCACCAAGAGCAGCACAGTTGGCATCGTTATCAAGGTAAACGGTTTTTCCGAGTCTTTCTTCAAGCATTTCCTTTGCAGGAACATTGTTGAAATCAAGATTATTTGCAAATTCGATATATCCGTTATTCTTATTTACAGAACCGGGAGTACCGACACCGACAGAAACAACCTCATCCATTGAAATACCTGCATCTTTAACAGCCATTTCAACTGCAACGGCAATATCATCAAAAATTTCCGCAGCAGGTCTGGGGCACCTTGTTTTAACCTTACCTCTGCCTACGATTTTGAGTTCTTCATTAACAACACCAACAGCGATATTTGTTCCGCCGAGGTCAACACCAATTCTATACATATTTTTTACCTCCAAAAAATTTTATCACATATTATTAAAAATTATGCCAAAATTCAAGCTCTTTCTGAGCGGGAATTACATCATCTGTCATTCCAAGACTGTGAAGAAGCTCTCTTGCTGCATTATAACCCATCTTCTTCTGCCTGTTATTCATTGCAGCAGCTTCAATAATGATGGAAAGATTTCTACCAGGTTTTACAGGCACGGTTGTTACAGGCACCTTGATATCAAGAATATTGGTATATTCATTATCAAGACCGAGGCGGTCATAAACCTTTTCACTGTCCCACGGCTCAAGCTGAACAACCATGTCAATCTTTTCCGTCATTTTAACGGCGCCCATACCAAACAATCGCCTTGCATTAAGTACACCTACACCTCTAAGTTCAATAAAATGCCTTATGTTATCAGGTGCAGATCCGACAAGTGTCTTATTTGAAACTCTTCGAATTTCAACTGCATCATCAGCAATAAGTCTGTGACCTCTCTTTATGAGTTCGAGAGCTGTTTCACTCTTACCGACACCGCTGTCGCCGAGAATAAGAACGCCTTCACCGTAAACCTCAACAAGAACGCCGTGACGGGTAATGCGCTGCGCAAGCTCAACACCAAGATAAGAAATCGCCGCCGCCATTGAACCCGAAGTTGATTCCGAGGTGCTCAAAACAGGAACTTCATATTTTTCAGCAAAGCTGAGAAAGCGCTTTCCGCATTTGAGATCTCTTGTGACAACTATTGCCGCAGGTCTTTTCGAGAAAAAGCGTTCAAGACATTCGAGAAAAGCTTCTTTGCTCAGACTTTTGAAATATTCAAGTTCTGTAAGTCCGAAAAACTGAATTCTGGCGGGATCAAAATAATCCTCAAAACCCGTGAGAATCAAACCGGGTCTGTTGACATCCTGAGCGGTGATATAAATATCCGCAATATCTTTCGGTGTATAAATTACCTGGAAAGAAAGGTCATTGACAACCTTTTCGAGAGAAACAGAATATTTGCTCATAATATTCTCCTTATGATTCGATTCATCTTTTCAATGATAAACCAATAATAATGTTATTATAAAGCATATCGTTCAATTTTCCAACCCTTTTTATAAAATTTTATAAAAAAAAATCGAGCGGATACCCGAAGGCATCCGCCAAAATCAAAGCTGATTTGCAAGGTTTTCGTATTTTGTTTTTGCTTCATTAATCATCTGAGCCTGAGCTGCACAAGGGCTGTACCAGCCTCTTTTCTGCATTTCGCCAAAAACGCTGAATTGAATTGTATGCTCTTCTTTGAGAATGTTGAGCATATCTGTCTGAAGCTGCTGATTGGTGCATTCATTGGAAAAAGTGTTATAAACATCACTGATATGCTTCTGTGAGCTTAAAATATCGTCCATAATCTCTTTGTCCGTAAAATTTGAATTGAAATTCATTCTGTTTTCTCCCCTCTCAATAAAGATGACCCATAAGGGTATCATAATGCTGTTTATGCTGCGCCGCAATCTGCTCACATGTTGTTTTGATCTGTGGGTCACTTGCCACCTGAGCGTATGCTTTATACTTTTTGATAAGCATTTGTTCGCAGTTAAGCTGATCTTCAAGGGCAGAAAGTTCTTTTGCTGTAAGGTTTGCCATAATTATTCTCCTTTGCAATTTAGTGTTAATATCATTTGCAAAGAAAACAAAAAAATACAAACAAAAAAACGGCTGCTACCGATTGGTAACAGCCGAAAAGATTTTTATTAGTTATTCATCATGCTTGCAACTTCTGCTGCAAAGTTATCTTCTTTCTTCTCGATACCTTCGCCCTTTGCAAGACGAACAAAACCTGTAACTTTGATGTCAGCGCCAAGCTTCTTAGCAACATCAGCAACATAACCTGCTACTGTGCCGTCAAAGAGGTCTGAACGAACAAAAGCCTGATCAAGAAGGCAGATTTCCTTGAGCTGCTTCTTGATACGTCCGTCAACAGCACCTGCGAAAATCTTGTCGTTCATATATTCTTCTTTACCTGCTACTGCAAGCTGTGCAAGAGTTGCAACTGCTTCCTTTGAAAGGAAGTTGAAGAGGAAGTTGTTGTTCTTCTGCTCTTCATAAGCAGCAATATCTTCGTCACTGAAAAGTTTCTCACTGCAAGCCTTTTCAAAGAGCTTTCTGAGAATGGGCTTGGGAAGTGATTCGGGCTTGTTGAGTGAGCTGTCAATTGTGATTGACTTCATCTTTGCAAGCTCATCAGCAGAAATATCTTCCTTGCTGAGATACTCGGGGCTCATAGCTGCAACCTGCATTGCAATGTTCTTACCCATAGCAACAAACTCATCGTTGTCAGCTGCGTTTGTGTCAAAGCTTACGAGAACACCTACTGAACCGCCGCCGTGGATGTATGATACAGCTGTACCTTCAACAAGAACAAAACGGCGAAGCTTAAGGTTCTCACGAATTTTAAGGAAGAGATCCTGAATTGCATCAGCAACAGAAAGGCTGCCTTCTGAAATTGTTGTTGCAAGAAGTGCATCGAGATCTGCAGGCTTTGCTTCAACAACAGTCTTTGCAATCTGATTTGCAAGAGCCTTGAACTCGGGACCGTTACCAACAAAGTCTGTTTCGCAGTTAAGCTCAACAAGAGCTGAAGCTGAACCGTCTGAGTAAAGACCGATAACACCTTCTGCTGCAACTCTGCTTGCTTTCTTTGCTGCTGTTGCAAGACCCTTCTCACGAAGGATTTCTACTGCTTTATCCATATCACCGTCAGCTTCTGTGAGTGCCTTTTTGCAATCCATCATACCAACGTTTGTCTTTTCTCTGAGAGCCTGAACATCTTTAGCTGTAAATGCTGCCATTGTATTATTCCTCCTCTGATGCTTCTGCTGCTTCGGGAGCTGACTGCTCGCCCTGTCTGCCTTCGATAACTGCATCTGCCATTGCGCCTGCGATAAGCTTAACAGCACGGATAGCGTCATCGTTGCCGGGGATTACATAATCAACCTCATCGGGATCGCAGTTTGTATCTACGATAGCAACAACGGGGATACCGAGCTTGTGTGCTTCAAGAACAGCAATCTTTTCCTTGCGGGGATCTACGATAAACATAGCTGCGGGCTGCTTCTTCATTTCTGTGATGCCGCCCATGAACTTCTCAAGCTTTTCAATCTCAAGGTTGAGCTTTGTAACTTCCTTCTTGGGAAGAAGATCGAATGTGCCGTCTGCTTCCATAGCCTTGAGCTGTGCAAGTCTCTTGATTCTCTTCTGGATTGTGTTGAAGTTTGTGAGCATACCGCCGAGCCAACGTGCGTTAACAAAAGGCATACCGCAACGGATTGCTTCTTCCTTAACTGAATCCTGAGCCTGCTTCTTTGTGCCTACGAAAAGGATTTCGCCGCCATCTGCAGCGATTTCGCGAACGAACATGTATGCTTCTTCGAGCTTCTTAACTGTCTTCTGAAGGTCGATGATGTAGATACCGTTACGCTCTGTGAAGATGTACTCAGCCATTTTGGGGTTCCATCTTCTGGTCTGGTGTCCGAAATGAACACCTGCTTCAAGCAATTGCTTCATTGATACTACTGACATTTGTTTTTTCCTCCTAAGTTAAATTTTGTATCTAATGTCAGATACGAACCTCCGCAAAGCCTGATATTACAACGGTTTTAAGCACCGCACTCATAATAAAAATAGCTTTGCGTGTGATTTGCCTGAGAATTATATCACAACACGCCAAAAATTGCAAGCATAAAATAAATTATTTTATATTAATATGCAAATTTTTCCGAAATACACAAAACAAGCCGTACCAAAAATGATTTGATACGGCATTTTGCTTTATTTGATTATTCTCTGTGCCACTTGACACCCTGTGCGGTATCCTCAAGAACAATACCCATAGCCTTAAGTTCATCTCTGATTCTGTCAGCTTCTGCCCAATTCTTATTCTTTCTTGCTTCGGTTCTCGCAGCAATCATTGCATCGATATCTTCGTCAAGTGTTTCTGATTTTCGATTATAAACAAGACCAAGGACGCCTGTAAGTTCGTCAAAAATCTTTGCGGCATACTCTGCAGTAGCCTTTGATCCGCCCTTACCGATAACAAGCGAGTTAATATCTCTGACAAGTTCAAAAACAGCGGCAATACCGTCTGCTGTGTTAAGGTCATCATCCATAGCTTCAATAAACTGAGCAACTCTCTTGTCAAGCTGATTCTTGATTTCAGCTGAAAGCTCACCCTCGGATGCATTCTTGATTTCAAAATCAAGGCTGTCACGGCAGGTGTAAAGTCTTGCAAGTGAAGCTTTGCACTGCTCGATAATATCAATGCTGTAGTTTATGGGACTTCTGTATGATGAAGAAATCATAAGATAACGGATAGGCTCATAACCATACACATTCGCAACATCTCGAACAGTCTTGAAGTTACCAAGCGACTTTGACATTTTGACATTGTCAACATTGATATAACCGTTATGCATCCAGTAATTTGCAAAAGCTTTGCCTGTGAAACACTCACTCTGCGCAATTTCGTTTTCGTGGTGAGGGAAGATAAGGTCCTGACCGCCGCAATGAATATCAATGCTCTCGCCGAGATATCTGCACACCATTGCGGAACATTCGATATGCCATCCGGGTCTGCCCTTGCCCCAGGGAGATTCCCAATAAGGCTCGCCGGGTTTAGCTGACTTCCAGAGCGCAAAATCCATGGGATTCTTTTTAATATCACCAACCATTATTCTTGCACCGGCTTCAAGCTCCTCAAGAGGCTGATGAGAAAGCTTGCCGTATTCATTGAATGTTGAAGGACTGAAATAAACATCACCGTCAACTTCATATGCATGACCGTTGTCAATAAGACCCTGAACAATTTCAATAATTTTCTCAATATTTTCAGTTGCCTTCGGATGAATGGTTGCAGGTCTGAAATTAAGGCCCTTGGCATCAGTCCAGAATTCTTCAATATATTTCTCTGAAACTTCCGTAAACGATGAACCTTCTTCGTTTGCACGCTTAATAATTTTATCGTCAATATCAGTGAAATTCTGAACAAAAGTTACTTTGTAACCTCTGTACTCAAAATATCTTCTGAGAACATCAAAAACACAAATGGGACGCGCATTACCGATATGAATAAAGTTATAAACCGTGGGTCCGCAAGCATAGATTTTCACTTTGCCTTCAGTGATGGGCTTAAATTCTTCTTTTTCTCTTGTAAGAGTGTTAAAAATCCTCATTTATTTATCCTCCTGATTAATTTGCTTCTTTAATTCAGATATTTCATTTTCAAGTCGTGCTATTTCCTGGGCAACAGGGTCGGGAATATGAACCTGATCAAGGTCATCAACCCTCATACCCTCTCGCTTGACAACTCTTGCAGGAACACCAACTGCTGTTGAATCGGGCGGTATATCGTTGAGAACAACGGCACCTGAAGCGATTTTGGAATTATCGCCGATAACAAGCGGTCCGAGAACTTTCGCACCTGCTCCAATCATGACATTATTACCGATAGTGGGGTGTCTTTTACCTACATCCTTACCCGTACCGCCAAGCGTAACTCCCTGATAAATGGTAACATCATCACCGATAACGGTTGTTTCGCCGATAACAACACCTGTTCCGTGGTCAATGAAAAATCTTTTTCCGATTTGCACGGCAGGATGAATCTCAACACCTGTTTTCTTTGATGCTCTTTGCGAAATCCACCTTGCGGCAAAAAACATTTTTCTCTTATAAAATTTATTTGCAAGTCTGTGCATTCTTATTGCTTTTAAACCGGGATAAAGCAACAAAATTTCGAGCGCAGAACGAGCGGCAGGGTCCCTGTCCTTGACACAGGCGATATCTTCCCTGAGCTGTTTGAACATAAAATCACACCTCAAAAAAACAAAAACTCCGCAGTCCCGAAAGACCACGGAGGCGTAATTACGCGGTTCCACTCCTGTTTATAACTCAAAAAAGCTTTAACGCAGCCATACGCGCAAGGATACTCAGCTTCCCCTTGCGTGCTGTCGGGCGCACTTCTCCGAATTCATGTAAGAAGCATTTTCAGCTGCCTGCTTCCTCTCTGATACACGAGTTTTCGGTTACTCTACCCGCCAATTGCATTTTCTTATCTGAAATATTATATGTTATTTACATTGAAAAGTCAATTATTTTTTTGCCGTCAAGCATATATTTTACACCTGAAACAACAGTCAGCAACGCAGAAATACCCATAAGAATATTGGAAACAAGAGATATTGTTGCGAAATCCGTTCCTGCAGTTTCAGCAATATGAACCATTATCATAATCACAATCGAAAACACCATCTGGCTGACTGTTTTAAGTTTGCCCAAAATACCTGCGGGAATAACGATTCCCTGCGCAGACGCAACGAGCCTGAAGGATGTCACAAGAAATTCGCGTGTCAGAACAACCATTACAATCCAGATATTGCAAAGGTCAAGATGCATAAAAGCAAGAAGAGCTGCTGTTGTGAGCATTTTATCCGCAACAGGGTCACAAAGCTTGCCGAATGTGGTAATCAGATTATGTTTTCTTGCAATTTTTCCGTCAAGAAAATCAGTTACCGATGCAATGAAAAAGATTATAGCGGCAACAAGATAATGATAATCAAAATCAACAAGCATTGCAGCCAGATAAAACGGTGTAAGTATGATTCTGAGAACGGTAAGTTTATTAGGTAAATTCATTAATTTCTCCTCAGTTTACATCTTTTGCGATGAGATCATAATCATTGACACCGATAACAACAACATCGGCAAACTCACCGGGTTCATATCTGTTGTCGGATGTGAACGAAATTGTTCCGTCAATCTCAGGAGCATCCATATATGTTCTGCCGCTGTAGCTGTCTGAATAATCGTCATAATCTTCAACAAGAACACGGTATATCTTACCGATTCGTTCGGTATTTTTCAATGTAACAATTTCAAGCTGGTCCTGCATTATAATTTCGCCTCTGCGAAGCTTCACATCATTTTCAACATCATCTTCAAAATCATATGCAGGTGTGCCTTCCTGAGGTGAAAATTCAAAACAACCGAGACGATCAAATTCGATTTCATTCACAAACTCAGCAAGATTTTCAAACTCTTCCTCCCCTTCGCCGGGGAAGCCGACAATGAAAGTGGTGCGAATAACGGCATCGGGCATCGCAACACGGATTCTGCCGATGGTTTCTCTCAAATAAGCACTGTCTCCCTTTCTGTTCATTGCTTTGAGAATACCGTCATCAGCATGCTGAAGAGGAAGATCAATATAATGAAGAACTTTCGGTTGCCTTGCCATTGTTTCAAGAAGCTCGTCAGTGATTTTATCGGGATAACAATAAAGCATTCTGATCCATTCAATGCCATCAATTTCACACAAAGCATCAAGAAGCTCAGGCAATCTCAATTTTCCGTAAAGATCCATACCGTAATTCGTTGTATCCTGAGCAATCAGAATCAATTCTTTTGTTCCTGCAGCGGCAAGCTGTTTCGCTTCTTCAACGAGCGTTTCAAACTCAACACTTCTGAAATTGCCGCGAATTGACGGAATGGCACAGTATGTACATCTGTTTGAACAACCGTCAGCGATTTTAAGATATGACCAATATTCAGGAGTGGTAAGAAGCCTTTCACCCGTAAGAGGCAACGACTCATTATCAGGCATTTCGCAAACATTTTCACCTTCAATGACCCTTTTTACGATGTCACCGATTGAGCCATTGGCACCTATACCGACAATCGCATCCACTTCGGGGATTTCTGCAAGAATTTCATCTTTATATCTCTGCGTAAGGCAGCCTGTAACAATGATTTTTTTGACAATCCCCTCTTCTTTGAGCTGAGCCATTTCAAGAATGTTTTCAATCGCTTCCTGCTTCGCAGCATCAATAAATCCGCAAGTGTTGATAACAACCGCATCAACACCCTCATAACAATCGGCAATCACAAAGCCGTTGCCGTCAAGCTGAGCAAGCATTCTTTCGGCATCAACCTGATTTTTGGGACAACCCAAAGATATCATTCCGATTTTATACATCGTCAAAATCCTCCGTTTCCATTTCAAGTCTGCGAAAAGCCGAATTAATGTCGGACCATCTGTATCCCATGCGTTGCAAGGACGCTACGGTACGTTTAACACCCTTCTCATCAGATATTTTTCTTGAAAACTTTGTGTTCAATAACTCTATAATACGAAAAACAGGATCAATGTCAAGAGTTTGAACAGTATTATCTGCAAGTTCTCTTGAAATTCCTCTTTTTAAAAGTTCGCTTCTGATTGCGTCAGAACTCAAACCTTTGCGCTCAGACAGCGTGCGCAAAACGCTCTGCGCATATCTTTCATCATCAACATATCCGTATTCAGCAAGCTTTTCGACTGCGTTTTCCGCATATTCCTGATTATGACCTTTATGCACAAGTTTTACGGTAAGTTCTTTACAACTGTAATCTCTGTACGAAATCAGTCTCAAGCCTGATATAAATGCGCAACGAGAGCCGACCGCCTCATAAAAGGCAGCCAGCTCGTCATCATCAATTTTATCCCTGCCGTGATACGGACTGCTGTACCAGTATTCGGCATCAACGGTGAAAACATATTCACCGTCACAGGAAATATGAATTTTATTCTGTTTACCTTGGCTGACAGATAACTTCATTATTCGTCATCATCAACAACGATATCAAGCTTTGCTCTTGCGCTGGCCTTGGTGGTGGGTTCGGGAGCAGACGGAGGAGGAGCAACGGGTCTGGGTTTTCTGACAACCTTTGCTGCTGCGTTTGCATCTTCCATGGCAGCAACAATCTTCTTTTCAATTTCTTCGGCAAGTTCGGGAGAATTGGCAAAGAGTTCTTTAACATTATCTCTGCCCTGACCGAGACGCATATCTCCGTAAGAGAACCATGCACCGCTCTTCTGGATAACATTGTATTTTACGCCGATATCAACCATTTCGCCCTCTTTTGAAATGCCTCTGCCGTACATAATATCAAACTCAGCATCCTTAAAGGGAGGAGCAACCTTATTTTTAACGATCTTACATCTTGTTCTGTTACCTACAACCTCGCTGCCCGAGCCTTTGAGAGATTCAACTCTGCGGACATCAATACGCATGGTTGCATAGAATTTAAGTGCTCTGCCGCCTGTTGTGACTTCAGGATTGCCATATACAACACCGACTTTTTCACGAAGCTGATTGATAAAAATAATAATAGTGTTTGATTTGGCAACCGCACCAGCAATCTTTCTGAGAGCCTGTGACATAAGTCTTGCATGTGCGCCAACATGAGAATCACCCATTTCGCCCTCAATTTCCGAACGGGGAACAAGAGCTGCAACAGAGTCGATTACAACAACATCCAAAGCACCGCTTCTTACCAAAGCTTCTGCAATTTCAAGACCTTGCTCACCTGTATCGGGCTGAGCTACGATTAAGTTATCAATATCAACACCTAACTTTTGGGCATAGACCGGGTCCAATGCGTGTTCTGCGTCAATAAATGCAGCTTCTCCGCCGCGTTTTTGAGCTTCAGCTACAATGTGAAGAGCAACCGTTGTTTTACCTGAAGATTCAGGACCGTAAATTTCAACAACTCTGCCCTTTGGAATACCGCCGACACCAAGAGCCAAGTCAAGAGTCATTGAGCCGGTTGGGATAACATCAACATCCACAGCAGTTGTGTCACCGAGTTTCATAATGCTTCCCTTGCCATATTGCTTTTCTATAACTTCAAAAACATTTTTAAACTCATTAGAGGAGATTATTCCAAAAGAAAATGAGCTTGAAGCAAGTTTTATAAGTGGAATAAATATTAAGACAGCATCAAGAATTTCGGATATTGTTGATTACTATAACGAAGTTATTGATTTGCCAAGTGTAAAAATTTCTGATTTTGAAACAATCAAGTTATTGGAAAAAAGCAATGGTGCGGATATGAAAAACGTTAAAGGGCAAAAGAGTGC
>CALFPM010000074.1 GCA_937919155.1 uncultured Clostridia bacterium | reverse complement strand
GCAACTTCTGCAGTACCGCCGCCGATATCAACAACCATGCTGCCTGTTGCTTCGCTTACGGGCAGACCTGCACCGATAGCCGCTGCCATGGGTTCTTCGATAAGGCTTACATACTTTGCGCCTGCACTCTTTGCGGCGTCATAAACAGCCTTTCTTTCAACCTCGGTAACACCTGAGGGGATGCAGATAAGAACTCTGATTCTTGAGAAAGGAGTTCTCTTTGTTGTTCTCTTGATGAAAGCGGCAATCATTTCCGCTGTGATTTCAAAGTCAGCAATAACGCCGTCCTTGAGGGGGCGCACAGCTGTGATTGAGCCGGGAGTTCTGCCGATCATTTCCTTGGCTTCCATACCAACGGCAACAACTCTGGGGGGATTGCTTTTCTGGTCAACGGCAACAACGGAGGGCTCTCTGATAACAATACCCTTGCCCTTGACGAATACAAGGGTGTTGGCGGTGCCTAAATCTATACCGATATCTTGTGTGAACAGCATATTTATATCTCCTTATCTCTTAATAAATGAACTCGATTGTGCCGAGAATTTTTGCAATGTCATCAATCTGGTCAGCCATATCTCTGTCTGAAGTAATCTGGCAGGTGTAGATTGCGGTGCTGTTGCGGAAAACAATGTATCCCAGATATGAGCTGAGCACGTTGAGATTCTCATCTCTTGCGCCTGTGTCTGCAACATAAGAATAGATGAATTCACCTGTGATTTTATCGTTGATTTCAACCTGGCTTGAGCCTTTCTGAGCTGAGGGATGGAGCTTCTTTATCTGCAGGAGCAGGTTGTTGTATTCGTCAACCACATCGTTGAGCTTCTTGTCGGTTGAAACTGAAATCTTGACAACATCCTTTGTGCCGTCCTTGCTGATAACAAGGTCTGTGAAGCTGAGCTTATCTGACCAGCCGTTGGGAATTGTGAGAGCGTATCTGGGGCATTCGATTCTGTTGCCCACAACGAGTGCATGCTCAAGAGCAATGGCTTTTGTTGCGTATTCGCCGTTGTCGTCTTTAACATTTCTGCCGTTTTGGTCTGTAACAAGAACAACAAGGTTGCCTGCCTGGTCTCTTTCGATTCCGCCGTTTTCTTTTGTGACAACGGCATAGTTGTTGTTTGCAGCGTCTGTGAAGACTTCGCCGCCCTTCACTTTGGGCTTACAGGCTGTGAAGCAGGTAAGAACCATTATCACTGTAATAATCAGAGCAAAATACTTTTTCATCGGTTTTAGTCCTTTCTGTGATTTGCTTCTCAGCCGTTGAGGGCCTTGAAAGCTTTTTTATTATTTTTATAAAGGGTTTTGTAAACTTCGTAGTTACGGTCGTAAACCTCTTTATTTTTTGCATTGGGAACAAAGGTTTTCTTTGCGGGGATAAGCCTCTTTGCGTGGGAAACATCATCAATAACTCCGAGACCCACCGCCATAATAACCGCGGCGCCGACTGAGCCTACATTCTGAGGACTGTCAACGGTTTCAACCGTTCTGCCCGTAACATCGGCAAGAATCTGGCAGGTTACGTCAGAGAGTGCGCCGCCGCCCACAAAGCGGATAACGCTTGATGTTTTGATTTTCTTGTCCTGAGTTTCAATGAACCATCTCATGTGCATGCAAACGCCTTCAAGCACGGAGCGGATAAGCTCTGTTTTGCCAACATCGAGGCTGATGTTGAAGAACATTCCCCTTGCGTTGGGGTCCTCAAAGGGGCAGCGGTTGCCGTGAAGCCAGGGAGTGAAGATGACGCCCTGACTGCCTGCGGGGATTTCGTCAACAACCTTTGAAAGGTAATCGTAAAGGCTTGTGTATATTGTTTCTTTTGACTGAACAACATCTGTTTTGTCAAGGAAGATGCCGATTTCGTCAAGTGCAAGGTGGTCTTTGACCCATTCAAGACATTTGCCTGCGGTTTCAAGCTCTGCAAAGTAGTTGAAGCTGTCCTTCTGCGCGCCGATGATGGCGGCAATCATTGCGGATGCGTCAACAACGCTCTTGTCAACAACGGTTGAAACCCAGCCTGATGTGCCGTTGTAAACATGGGTTTCACCAAGCTCAACACTGCCTGCGCCAACGCCGATAAGCGATGCATCGCCGCCGCCGCCGAAAACAGCCGTGCCGGGCTTGAGACCGAGCTCATTTGCCGCTTTTTCCGTCAGACCGCCGACCCAATCGGTGGATTCAACGATTTCGGGCATGTGGTCGGTGTTAACGCCGAGAAGCTTGCATATTGTTTTGCTCCAGCCTTCCTTACCCTTGCGTATGTCGTAGAGAAGAGTGCCGAATGCTGAGTCTCTTGTCATAACACATCTGTCGGTCATTCGGCAGATTATGTATTCCTTAACATCAAGCCATTTATAAACTCTTTTGAAGTTTTCAGGCTCGTTTTCCTTGACCCAGTTGTATTTCCAGACGGGGTCTTTAACGCTGGCGGAAACCGCACCCGTGATTATCAGCGAGGGAATAAGCTTGAAGATGTTTGCACCTGCAATCTTTATGCCGTATGCAATGCCTTCCTTAATCTGCTTTTTCGCGCGCTGGTCCATGTAGCTGAATGCTCTGTGGACGGGTTTGAGGTCTTTGTCAACAAGCACAAGACCCTGCATCTGTGAGCAGAATGAAATGCCCTCAATCTGCTCAGGCTTTATGTCACATTTTGAAAATACCGTCTTTGTTGTGTTGCAGATTGCCTGCCACCATTCGTCCGGGTCCTGCTCTGCGCCGCCGTTAGGCAGAATATAGAGGTTGTAGCCCTCCATAGCCGCAGCGATGAGCTTAATCTCTTTTTCGATTTCGAAAATGCAGGTTTTAACGCCTGTTGTTCCGATATCGTAAGCGATAACATATTTCTTGCCCATATTATCCTCCTGAAACCCTGATGCATTGCATCATTATAATTATAAACCGCTGAGGGAAATTTTTATTAAAAAACTGTGACCGAAAAGTAACTTTTATTCGGGAAGTTTTGCGCAGTCAATCCATTCCTTTGCCTGTGAGGCTTCAAAAAGCTCATCGCAGCTCAGTTCAACCGCACTGCTTGCACTGCCTGCCGCGGGAAATACAGTTGAAAACCTCTGCATTGAAGTGTCAAGATAAACCGCAACATTTTCTTTCGTTGCAAACGGGCAGACACCGCCCACCGCGTGACCCACAAGCTCAATTGCTTCTTCGGGAGTCAGCATTTTTGCCTTGAACCCGAATTTATCCTTGAATTTGCGGTTGTCAATTTTCGCATCCCCTGCCATAACAATCAGGAAAGGTGCGCCGTCAGGAGTTTTGAATGAAAGGGTTTTTGCGATTCTTGCAGGAATAACGCCCACAACAGCCGCCGCAAGTTCAACCGTTGCGGAGGATTCCGAAAACTCGGCTACCCTGCCCTCAAGACCGAAGCTGCTGAGATATTCACGCACCGCTTCAACCGACATTCACTCACATCCTTCCGGATTTTGGGCATAAGTATACACTATTACCCTATTATAAACCTATTATAATTACTTTTTATCCGAAATACAAGAGAAAATTATAATTTTGTTACACTATTGTCATACTTTTGTAATTGATATTGGCGGAAAAATGTGGTACACTCAAAGCATAAAGCAAAATATGAGGTGTTTGCATATGAAAAACATCAGTTTCAAGAAGAAAAAAAGAATTCCGAAGGCACTTGTTGCGGCTGTCTGCGTGGTTATTACCGCGGTTATCGTGGCGGCAGGTTTCCTGATCGCAAACAAGGTTATCAACAAGGACGAAAAGCCTGAGGAAAACAAGAATTATACATTCGTCACCGAGGGATTCGAAAATGTGTCCGAGGTGAAGAGTCTGAATGAAGCCATGGCGGTTTTCACTGACAGTCAGACGGGCAAAAAAGGTCTGATGACCTTTGGCGGTAAGGTCACGGAAGCCGCAGAGCACAACAGTTTTGCCGTTTGCAGCGATGTTTGGCGCAATTACCGTTATATCACTGAAAGTCCCCGTTCCGAGTATCTTCTGCTTGCAGATGTTGCAACGGGCACCGTCACCTCAAGGCAGTATCACGGACTGAAAGAGCCTGAGCGAATCCCCTGCTGGAATGAAGAGGCAAAGCACCTTGCGTGGACAGACAAGGGCGGCTACGCAGGCGAGGTCAAAACCAAGGATATCAACCTTTCAAACGGACTTTATCCCGTTGCAAACTCTCTGAAAGACGGCGCAAAATACGGTTATATCGGCAGAAATCTTCGCCTTGAAATTGCCCTGCTTTACGAAAATGCGCTGGATTATTCAGACGGCATGGCGGCAGTTAAAAAGGACGGAAAATGGGGCTACATAAACGAGGGCGGCGTTACTGTCATCCCCTTTGATTTTGAGTCCTGCGCTTCAGCCGATGCCATGGGCAATGACTGTTCATTCAGCTTCAGAGGCGGTCTTGCTCCCGTATGCAAGGGCGGCAAATTCGGAATTATCAATAAAAAGGCGGAAACCGTTGCAAACTTTGAGTTTGATGCCATTCTCCCGGGTGAAAACGGTTCATATATTGCCTGCAAAAACGGTGTATGGGGCGTGCTTACTATTGATGAAAAGCTTCTTGCTGCTCAGACAACAGCGCCCTCCACTGCTGCGGTGAATGTTCCGAGCGAGCCTGCACTCCCCAAGGGAACATATATGATAAAGACCTCAGGCAGTGTGCTTAATATGAGGTCGGCGGCAGACCCCAATTCATCCGTTGTGGCAAAGATTCCCAACGGCACGGTGATTACGGTCACAAAATCCGTTACAGGTTGGGCATATGCAAAATATAACTCATTTTCAGGCTGGGTAAGCGCAGATTTTCTTGTGGAATACAAGGAGCCTGCCACAACAGTACCTTCAACGGCGGAAACCACCCAAACTTTGGCAAATACAACTGTAAATGTTTAAAATCTTAAGGATTTCTTAATAATTTATTTTGTTTTTTTGTTGACTTAAAGATTCTTATGAGTTATACTGTTGAAGTGTGGTAGAGATATCACATATCTGCATTTGTGAGCAACAATGTCAGAGCCATCCGATAAAAGACGGAGAACGGTATATCGTTCTCCGTCTTTTATCATTACACAGGAGAAAAATAATGAAAATAATAAAGAAGTTAATTGCGTTGATGTTTTGCGCCGTTCTTCTGTGCGGAATCGGTGCAATCGGCATTGATTTGTATGTTGTGAAAAGCACAGAAAAATATATTCTCACCCCCGAAACTGCAGGTGAGGGTTATGACTGTATCCTCGTTCTCGGTTGCGGTGTGTGGGGCAGTACACCCAGCCATATGCTGGAGGACAGACTGCTTCAGGGCATTGAACTTTATGAAAACGGTGCAAGCGGAAAAATGCTTATGAGCGGCGACCACGGCAAGTCGGATTATGATGAGGTCAATGTCATGAAGGATTTTGCCGCCGAAAAAGGTGTTGCCACCCGTGATATTTTTATGGATCACGCAGGTTTTTCCACCTATGAAAGTATGTATCGCGCCAAGGAGATTTTCGGTGCGGAAAAGGTGATAATCGTCACTCAGGATTACCATCTGCACAGGGCGATTTACGATGCACGCGCCCTCGGTCTTGATGCTTACGGAGTGGAATCCAACCCCAGAGGCTATGCAGGACAGATTTACAGAGATATCCGCGAAATTCTGGCAAGAAACAAGGACTTTTTCTGGTGCATTTTCAAGCCTGAACCCACCTACCTGGGTGAGGAAATTTCCATCAGCGGTAACGGAAACATAACAAACGACAGATAATTTGAGATAAACATTATAAAGGAGAATTAAAAATGAGTAACAAAAAACTTAACCCTGAAGAAAACGACAGCATCATAACCCTCAGTGATGAAGACGGAAATCCCATAAAATTTGAATTTCTTGATTCTGTTGTCTATGAGGGAGAGGAATATGCCGTGCTTCTTCCCGCTGATGAAGATGATGATGACGGAATGGTTATAATCCTTAAGGTGGAATCCGATGAATCGGGAGAAATCGAAAGCTATAATGCAGTTGAAGACGATGAAACCCTGCAGGCAGTTTTCGAAATTTTCAAGGAAGAAAACAAAGAAGAATTCAATTTTATCGATTAATTTTTCAAACAGTCAGAAGCACCGCCTCTGCATACGCAGAGACGGTGCTTTGCAATTTTTTTATAACTGTGAATTTATCTGTGCCCAGACAACGGCGTTGTCAGCCAATGCTATCTATTTCACACGCCATTTTGTATGTGAACTTATTTCCGTTTTGTCCCGACCGCCGATTCTTTACAGGCAAAACAGAAATGTTGACGAGTTTTTTAGTCATATTATTTTACCTGTTCGTAATAATCTGCAATTCTTTTCCAGTCTGCAACCTGTTCATCAAAGCTGCGGTAAAAAGCTTTTTCAGCGCAACATCTGTGGGGCTTGTATAGCCTCCGAGATCTCACTGTTTGTTAAATGAGGCAATGTAAACATATTTTCACACACGCGACAATTGCGAACATCTTTTGCAGATACAGCTTCGTAATATATTGCACTTTTTCAACGTATAATAAAAAATTTACCGTCCGATACACAAGGTGTCAGACGGTAATTTTTACAGAAAACATATTTGAAATTTATGATGCGGACTCAGGCTTGGAGCACACAAAGAAAGTTGATTTGTGAACGGGTTTCCTTTTCCGCACAGCTGTTCTTACGGTCTGTAATGAAGATAAATAATTCTGCCGATATCGTCAATTCTCCAGACGTAAGCGATTGCTTTTCTGTAGATATAGTTAAGCTTTGATTTCAGAGTTTTAAGCTTGAAGCTGAATTCTCTCGGCTCAACCGTATCATAAAGCTGTGTGACGCATTTGCATTCGCTGTCCGTTTTGATTTGTGTTGCGGCAAGGATAAATAAATTTTTGTCGCAGGGCAACCTGATTGATTTTGCACCGTTTGTTTCTATCTCATATTTAAAGAAGAAAAGCTGATGCGCATAATCATCGCCTTTGGCGGAGTGGGTGTGGGTGCATTCCCATCCCAGAACATCGGTTTTGATTTTTGCCGTACGCTTCATGCCGTATAAATCCCAGGCGAAGGGTCTTTCTTCAATGTCGCTGACCTTGATTTTAACGGGTTTGCCATCAACGTCAAACGTGTATTCCTTGTCACCGTCAAGGCTTGCGCAAAGAATAACAAGTTTGTTGTATCCGCCGTCAAGGGTGAGCGTTTGTCCGTCTGCAATCAAAGAATCATATTCGCCTTTATTCAAAGCAAAATCAACTCCGCCGCTTGTGATGATATTCGGAACAAGTTCTTCGGGAATTGTGTAATTCTTGCCGTGAATACCGTTACCCGAACGTGACTGATTTGAAGAAAAAGCCTTTGTGTTAAGCGGGAGCTTAATGAATGAATACGGAGCGGTTTTTCCTTTATTATCCATAGGCGCAAGAGTTAAAGCAAAGCTCTTGATTTCATAAGGATTCATATCAAACACAAGCGAGCCGTCTTTTACTGTTGCGTCACCGATATGCTCTTCGGAAGCGTAAATTTCACGGGCGGAAACTATGCCGTTGCCAAGAGTTAATCTTACATTTTTATGAGCTTTGTTGCAGCCTTCGTTTACTCTTACAACAATTTCATCTGTGTTTTCCGCTTTCTTGATTGTACGGATGATAATTCCGTTGTCGGAAATATTCGCAAAACTGTAGCAAGCGCCGAGAATACCCGTATGTTTATCGGCAACAAAAGCCGCCATGGGAGCGCTGAATTCACGGGCGGCTGCCTGTACCCTTGAAATATCCGAACCCTTATGAGCGCAGATTGCATAGCCGTAACGGTTAAGACCGAGGTCCATCATGCTCTGAACAGAAGCGGGTCTTGAGTTGTTGAGAGGTGTGAGTATAACCGTCATTCTCAGAGTGTTATCCGCAAATTTATCCCAACCGTATTTGCAGTCGCTTAAAACGGAAACGCCGAATTCTTCATTTTTATCGGTTAAGTCAACCCATTTCTGTGCAGGAACTTCATAAATTTCGGGCTTTGCGTTGCCTCTTTTTATTGCTCCGAGACCGAGGTCAAAAGTTGCTTCTTCATTTGAGCAGGCAAAACTGAAAACGTTTTTGCAAAGCGTTCTCTGACTGTTCCAGTCAAATTCGCACTGAACTTCAACCATATCCGAGCCTGCGGAAAGTGAAATATTATTTGTGAAAACCGAATCATCGCATTGCTGAATGACCTGAATTGTGCATTTTGCGGGACCTTTTTCGATTATTCTTGATTTAACAAGCTTTGCAATTCTGTTGTGATTTCTTATTGATTGCTTGTATTTGATTTCCCAGGCAGGATAAAACCAGCCGCCTGCATAATTATCAAAAATGCCGAGAACGATGGGCTCTTTGAGCAGTTCTTTGCCGATTTCTTTGTCGTATATCGAGCCGATATCTCCGTTTTCGTTAAGGGTGACGGTGTAACGCTCGTTTTCAAGAGATTTTTCGGAAACCCTGAGTTCTGTTCTGATTGCAGAAGGAGTTCCGCTCACGGTAACATCAAAAACGCAATATGAATGCGGCGGCATATCGGCAACAAATGCAATTGCTGTTTTGCCCTTGCTGATTGACGAAATCTGTGACGGAATTTCATTCCCGTTGCAGTCGCAAACGGAAATATGCCTGAATTCGCCGTCAAGAGTTGCGGTGACACAGCTCTTTCTTCTGAATTCCATATGATTGTTGACAACTACGGGAATACCTTTGCAGAACGATGTGTCAAGCATTGAAGCAACAGCTGAAATGCTCTTTTCGTATTCGTGAGCCAGCTGATTGAGTGAAAGACCGTAGTCGTTCCACGAACGGAGATATGCTCTCTGAACGGATGTGCCCGGTAAGTCATCGTGGAACTGATGGTTGATTATTCTTTTCCACGAGGTATTCAACTCTTTCTGAGGGTACTTTGCCGTGCCGAGCCATTCTGCAGTGACGGCGGCTCTTTCTGCCATATCGGCAAGCTCTTCGCCGCGTTTGTTCCAGCGTTTGCTGATTGCCCTTGCGGTATAGCCTGCCGTGCCGTGGTCGGTCAGAAGAAATTCATTGTTCCACAAAGGCAGTTTATCGCGGTCAGCTTCGGTCATCTCCGTCATAATCTGCTTAAAAACCTTATCAGACGGCGAAGAATGGACAACTATATCCGACTTATCGTTCTTCTTCATATTTTTACGAAGGTTTCTGATGGAAATCGGCAGAGGTCCGCCGCCTCTGTCACCTATACCGTGAAAAATCTCAGTGGCATTGAGACCGTGTGTTTCACTCTCCGCAAGTTTTTCTTTGATTGCCTTGTTTTTGCGAAGATTGTCGAGAACGGCAACATAGTTATGCATCTTGATGCTTGCGATAATATATTTACCGTCAGGTCCGTACCATTTGCCTATATCAAAAGGCTGGCCGTAGGTGCTTCCCCAACTGAGCTTCTGAGTTGTGAAACCGTAAAGATTTGAGTGCCTTGCGATTGAAGGCAGGGCATAGCCGAATCCGAAGCAGTCGGGCAGGAATACATCACGGCTTCTTATTCCGAATTTTTCGTTAAAATATTCATTGCCGAGAAGAAAGTTTCTGAAAAGAGCTTCAGGTGAAGGTACATTTACATCGCCGTTTTCCCAGCCTGCACCGCAGGGATACCAATTGCCTTTTGCAACATATTCTTTAAGCTTTTCAAATTGCTCGGGGTAATATTCCTCCATGAGTTCATATCTGTATGCACCCTCAAAGTTAAACACATATTCAGGGAGCTTTTTGAAAAGATGAAAATTCCAGTTAAGAGTCTGCGGAATGTAGTTTTTAACCGTTCTTTCAAAGTCCCAGTTCCAGATGGTGTCAAGGTGAGCTGTTGCTATGGTGTGAACATGTTTTTTCTTTCCCATAATCATTCACGGCACCAAAAGTGCCTTTCCTTTCCCAATATGCTCATATATTACCATATAATAATTTCAATTGCAAATAATAATCTTGAATATTGCTGACACGTATGATATTATCAAATTATCAAAAAAGTTTGGGGTGTGCAGAATGAAAAACAAAATGAAAGAACTGTTTTGCTGGTCTTTCCCGAATGCAACAAAAGACATCGGTGATTATTCCAACAAAGAACGCAATGTTTACCTTGCAGGTATGTTCGGTCAGAACGTAATTTATGCCATAATCGGCTCCGTGCTTCAGGTGTTCTATACCGATATCCTGATTATTCCCACGATAGCCGTAAGCGCAATTATGGGTCTTTCAAGAGTCTGGGACGGTATCAACGATATCATTATGGGTACCGTTGTTGACAAAACTCATACTCGCTGGGGCAAGTGCAGACCTTATCTGAAATTTGTTCCCATTCCCATAGCAATCACAACAATTCTCATGTTTATGCCCATCAACAACCTTCCCATGGGCGTTAAAATTGCTTATGTTGTAGTCAGCTTCCTGCTCTGGGAAACTCTTTATACTCTCGGCGATATCCCTCTTTGGGGTGTTACTTCTCTTATGACTCCCGATGAGCAGAAGCGAGCAAAACTTATTTCTGCCGCAAGAACAATTTCAAGCGTGGGCAGCATTGTAATCGTAGGCTTCTATCCGATTAAGGATGCGCTCGGTGCAATTGACCTCGGCTTGTTTGCAAACACAGGCAAAGCAAATTCTGACCTTGCATTTTTCTCGGAACCGCAGGGATATCTGCTTGCGGTTATTGCCATCGCTATGTTTGGCGGCATTCTTTTCCGTCTTCCGTTTGCGTTTATCCGCGAAAGAATCACTCAGGCTCCTAAAGAAAAAGATACGGGTCTTAAAGAAAACCTTAAGCTTATGTGGGAAAACAAGCTTTTCCTGCGTGCTCTGGCATCAAATATCCTTGGCTGCACCAAAACAATCCTTATGACCGCAGGCATTTATTTCTGCAAATGGGTGCTCGGCAACGGCGGAGATGAAACACTCTGGCTCATAAAAATGGGCGGAGCTTTCCTTATCGGTATGATAATTGCAATGAATATCAGCACGTCAGTTGCAAAAAAATTCGGCAAGAAAAGAGTTTACCTTGTAACATCATATCTCAACACAGTGCCTTACATACTCATTTTCTTTGTCGGCTATCAGCATATTCTGTTCCTTATGGTTATGCTCTTCATTGCAGGCTTCCTCACAGGCTTCTCAACTGTATATAACACAACAATGATTGCCGACAGTGTTGACTATATGGAGCACAAAACAGGCAAGAGAAATGACGGCGTTTTCTTCTCAGGTCTTAACTTCACATCAAAGCTCACTGCAGCAATCACCGCAATCGTAACAAACCTTATTTTCTCAGTGGTTAATTACACAGAAACAATCAACACCCTCACCGAAAACATCGCAAACGCCTCCGCACAGGGTCTTGATTACACTCTCAATTTTGCAACGGCATATCCCGAAATCACATCAGCAATGCTTGTTCTTATCACATTTGTTCCCGCTATAGGCTGCGTTCTTCAGGCTCTGCCCATCCACGGCTATTCGCTTGATGAAAAACAGCACGCAAAAATTCTTGAGGAGCTTGAAGAAATGAGAGCAAACAATGCCGAATAAAATTTACGCAACTCATTGTCGCAGACGGTTTTACGATTGTTTCATGCCGTAAGCTTTGTCAGAATACCGTTATATAAAATTCGAGGAGAGAAAAAATGACCGAAAACAAAATTCACGTTGCTTACGGTTTCCACGTTAACTGCTATCATTCAATCATCAGCTTACGGGAGGATTTGTGGGTCTTTATGACGAAAACGGCGGTATCATTGTTGCAAATGCACGTCAGGTGCTCAATTCAATGGCGCATTGCCCGATGCGTCTGGAAAAGGACAAAACCGTGCGGATGAATCCTTTCGGCACATATTACGGCAATCAGCGTCACCATTTCGGCAGAGCAAAAGACCAGATTCTGAACGTTTATACCCTTGTTGCATCGCAGGGTAAAAGCATCGCACCGTCATATAACGGAAGCAGTGAAACGGCGGTCTTCGGTATTTATCCCCTTTCAAAAAACGGTCTGAGCGATAAAGAGAAAAAAGACATATGCGCATTTGCTTACGGCGCGGTTGCCGTTGGAAAGCTCGGATATTTCACCTTTCTCAAAAGACAATATAACCGTAAGAGAAGGTACGGCTGACGGAATAAACGAAAAAGATTTGAAAAGCCCTGTTATGACGGGTATTTCAGGAAATCTTTTCAACTACATCACAAAAGGGGCAAAGGCAATAGGCCATATAATCTTCACGCAGATAAAATCAAAAAAATAATACAAAATTGACACAGTCGGAAAACTACATTTCCGCTATGCTCGGTTTAGAGAAACGGTTGGAGTAAATCCCTTACATATCAACGGTTTCAGGCGTTTGCATTTAAGCGTTCAGGACCTATAATGCTTCATTTGCTTGATTTTCAATCTCCTTTTTGATAAGATATTTCTTACAGACAAACATTATATGGAGAGATATTATGATAAAGTCGGTTGTTGCATTTATTACCGCTGTCTTTACTTTTTTCAGCGGTTGCTATTCAAATATTATTGATGCGATATTTTTCCCCGAAGCACCGCAGACCGAATCCGTTGAGTTTGCAAAAAATTTAGGCAACGGCTGGAATCTCGGAAACACTCTTGATGCCTGCGAAATGGGTTCATCCGAAAAAATGGGTCTTGAAAGCGAAACTTATTGGGGCAATCCATATACAACAAAAGAAATGATAGAAGCCGTAAAAAAGGCGGGCTTCGGCACGGTGAGAATTCCGATAACATGGGCACAGCACCTTGATGAGAATTATGTGATTGACGAAGAATGGCTTGCCCGTGTAAAGCAGATTGTTGACTGGGTTCTTGAATGTGAAATGTACGCCATAATAAATATCCATCACGACGACACATTCTGGCTTGTTACCGATAAAGTGCACGAAGAAAACGCAACAGCGGTTATTACCGCCATCTGGTCGCAGGTGAGCGAGTATTTCAAAGACTATGACGAACGCCTCATCTTCGAAACGATGAACGAGCCGAGAGTAGTTGGATGCGATACCGAATGGAGCGGTATTCCCGAGCATTATGAGGTTGTCAACAATCTCAACTTTGCGGCACTCAAAGCCATACGCCAAAGCGGAGGCAAAAACGAAAGCCGTTTTGTTTCAATCACAACCTATGCGGCACGCTGTGAAACCGAACCTGTTTCTGCACTCAGACTGCCCGATGACCCCCATGTTCTTGTTTCCATTCATTGCTACTACGGAACGGCACACAGAAGCGAATTCCTTGACTGCGAAAACAGACTCACACTGCTTGAAAAATATGAAATGTATAAAATCCTCAGGGATATTTATAAGATTATAATCAAAAAAGGCTATGGTGTTGTGCTTGGAGAATTCGGCTGGACAGACAGAGTCAACCTCGAAAATCTTGCCGAAAGAGCAGAATATTTCATCACCACCTCAAACAAATTCGGTATCCCCTGCATTGTGTGGGATAACGGCCTGGATTTCAGACTTTTCGACAGAACAACACACATCCTCGAATTCCCCGACTACATAAAACCGTAAAAACAAAACCTCCTTGTATGGTATCGCCAAATACAAGGAGGTTTTTATTTAATATAATACGGTTAAGCAATTCTGATATATGACGAGCACTCAATCCTGCCCGAAGGAATAGAAACCGTTCCCCGCCGCTTCGCTATAAACTACCGCAATAAATGGATGCTCACCAAATCCGACATCGTCGTAACCTATGTCACCCGTAATTTCGGCGGTGCGTAGGAGTTTAAGCAGATGACGGAAAAGATGAATAAAACAATTGTAGAAAAAATTTGCCCCAGTAAAACTACTGAGGCGATTATCGTCTTTACCGATCTTTTGATTTGAATATTTTTATTACTGCTTTTCACATCGTTTCTGTGTCATTCTTAACGGAATATAAATCGCTGCAATCAACGCCGATGCAACAAGCATAATCGGCACGGTGATATCCTCTTTGATGTAGCGGATTCCCACATTGTCAAAGAAGAAATATACGGTAAAACACATACCGAGATATGACGGAAGTGCAGTTTTTGCAAATCTGACGGGTGACATATCAAAGGCATTTGAATCTTTTTTAAGCATATTTCTGCTCATTATTTTAATCATAAACACGCCGAATATTATTGATAATATTACGGTCAGAATTGTACCGAGAGGTTCATCATCCGCAAGTGCTCCTGCGTGAGCAAGAAGCCTTGCAAATCTGATACCTATTGCTCTTGCAGGTGTCACACCGAGAATGAATACCGTCAGAACAAAGTTGAAACCGAAATTGATTTTTTGATTTGAGATAAGCGGTGACATATCGCAGACATAGTCTTTCGTATGCTTTTTTGCAGTAAGGGCAAGAAATGCCATAACAAACAGACCGATGAAAAAGCCTGTAACGAACTCCCATGTGCCCCAGGTTGCAAAGCGTCTGAAGGTTTCGGAAAATTCAACTCCTTTGAAGAAGCCTGAGTCAAAACGGCTTGAAACGAGAGGAGTGAATACGGTTGTTGTAACTGCTGTGAGCAGATTAAGAATAAGCGAGCCGAAGCCGGTATATTTGTCTTTGCGGAAAATAAGGGCATATGCCGAAAGAACAATAACCGAAAGAGCATCGGAAATATGCTCAATGCTCATATAGTAGTTTTCGAAAAACGGAATGTCCTGAGTCCAGCCTCTGTCGAGAAAATGGCTCATATATGCCGCCATGGGGCTTGCATAGTTATGTCCGTATTCCTTAAGACCAAGTGCAGCATAAGCGACCTGATCGGGGTTGATGAGCTGAATAATAAAGTGTGAAACCGTTGCTTTGAAAATCAATTGAGACACCATATATACAGCTACGGCTATTATGTAGTGCTTGATTTTATATTCCTTGCCCGAAAAAAGAGATGTAACAAAGAATGCAAAAAGAGGAATCAGGGTGAATGCCATAAGGAAAATTATCACTGCACCGCTGATATGGTCAATAGGTGCATAAACATCACCGTTCGGACCTGTGAATACAGGTTCAAGACCGTTCAGCAGTTCACCCGAATAAGGCAGGTCGCTCCAGACAACGCCTGCAAGCTGTTCGAGAACCGTGGCGTATCCAGTAACACTCAATCCGAGCATAAGTCCGCCCAAAGGTATCATTTCATATTTCATACCCTTGCGGTTGCCGTAGAAGTGATAAATGAGAAGCATAAGCACAAGACCAACGCTGTAAAGACCCCACGATGAGCCGAATCCTCCGTCACCTCTGCATCTCCACATAAATCCGCCGATGATTGCTCCGAGTATAACCGAGATTATCTTCGAGCCGGTACAGGATTTGTTTTTCATAGATGAAACCTCCTTTGATGTTCTGTTATGCACTTTCTTTTAAAATGCGGTCATATCAAAACTCCGTTGCAATGGTCAACTTCATGCTGAATTATCTGTGCAGGGAAACCCGTAAAAGTTTTGATACGGGTTTGAAATTCAGCCGTCTGCCATTGTACTTTTATAGTCTGATAACGTTTGCACTTTCGGGGTCCTCCGAGCAGAGAAAGACAGCCTTCTTCTGCATCGTAGGAACCCGATTTCTTTATAATTTCGGGGTTAAACATAATCATATACGTGCCGTCATTATCAAATGCGATAATGCGCTTATGCACACCTATCATATTCGCCGCCATACCGACACAACCGTCTTTGTGGGCAGTGAGAGTATCAAGCAAATTCTGTGCCACCTGCAAATCTTCTTTTGTTGCGACCTCCGATTTCCTCGCAAGCAAAATCGGGTCGTGAATGAGTTCTTTAATCATAATAAGTTCCTTTATGTGAAAGTACAAAATGATTTTAACACATCAGAAAAAACTTATCAACAAGTATTATTAAATCAAAAACAATAATTAATCTTCGTATAAACCGCAAATTCTGACAAACAATAACAGGGCAAATATTGAAAACAAGGAGAAAGATATAAAATGAAAGCCACAGGTATTGTCAGAAGAAT
>CALFPM010000073.1 GCA_937919155.1 uncultured Clostridia bacterium | reverse complement strand
CGGTGCTTGCCATCAGGTGAATTTTTACGGGTGCAAATGAGGTTGACACAATGATTGAAATATTGAAACCTGATTTTGTTTTTGAGGACGGCAGAGGCACTCTCGTTCAGCTTGTGCACGAGGGATACCGCCAGATAAATGTTGTGACATCAAAAGCAGGTGTGGAAAGAGGCAACCATTTTCACAAACTCAACAGAGAAGGTTTTTTCGTTGTTGAGGGTTCGTTTCTGCTTACGGTCAGCCTTGACGGCAAAGAAGAAAACTACGAGTTCAGAAAAGGCGATATGTTCATCATAAACCCGTATGTTATGCACCGTTTTGTTTACCACGAGGACACTACTCTGGTTGCATTTTACGACAAGGGTGTTGAAACTCCCGAGGGAAAAGATATTTTTACGGAGGCGGATTGATTTGGAAGCTGTTGTTCTTGCAGGCGGATTCGGCACAAGGCTGAAAGGCTGCATTGATAACATACCCAAGCCTCTTGCGCCCGTAAACGGCAAGCCGTTTTTACTGTATCTGCTTGATTATCTTTACGCAAACGGCGTTCACCGCGCAATAATCTCAACAGGCTATCTTGCCGAAAAGGTTGAACAGGCAATCGGAAACAGATACAGAGGAATGACGGTTGAATACAGCGTTGAGGACACCCCTCTCGGCACAGGCGGCGGAATAAAAAAAGCACTGAGAAAATGCACGGATGACAATGTTATTGTGTGCAACGGCGACTCTTTTTTTGATGTTGACCTCTTCGGAATGAGGCGTTTCCATCTTGATTCGGGTTATCCCGTAACTCTCGCGGCTAAATTCATTGAAAATGCTCACCGTTCGGGTCTTCTCGAATTCAGCAACGGTAAGCTGTGCGGTTTCACCGAAAACGGAATTGCACCTTCGGGCTTCATTAACGGCGGCGTTTATTTCATCAATCGCACATTGCTCGAAAGCATTGACGAAGATAAATTTTCGTTCGAGAAATCAGTGCTGGCAGGTCCGTTCGATATCGGCGTTTACGAAAGCAGCGGATATTTCATCGATATCGGCGTTCCCGAATCATATGAGCTTGCAAACAAAGAAAGCCGAAAGCTGATTTCACATCGCAAAAGATGCGCTGTTTTTGTTGACCGTGACGGCACAATAAACAAGGACACCGTGCACCTTTTCAGGAAAGAAGAATTTGAATTTCTGCCCGATGCGGACAGGGCAATTGCAATGCTCAAAAAAATGGGTTATCTGGTTACGGTTATCACAAATCAGGCAGGCGTTGCAAAAGGACTTTACGGCGAGGAGGATGTGCATATTCTGCACAGTTATGTTGACTCTCTCCTCAGCGAAAAGTATTCCGTGGTTGCGGACGGATATTACTACTGTCCTCATCATCCCGAGGCAACGGTTGAGGAATACCGCGCCCACTGTCCTTGCAGAAAACCCGAAGCAGGTCTTATCCTCAGAGCAATTGAGGATTACGCGGAAACAGGCATAGAAATTGACCTGAGCAAAAGCTATACCATAGGCAACAGAATTTCAGACATACTTGCAGGCAAAAATGCAGGTGTTGAACATAATATACTTGTAGGCAATGACGAAAAAGACGATTTCGGGGTTGCCTCGGAGGCATACGGCAGCCTATATAAGGCCGTTAACAACATAAAGCAGGTGTTTTGATTTTGAAAAACGTTTATTTCATTCAGGTTGG
This sequence comes from uncultured Clostridia bacterium, assembly GCA_937919155.1. GTDB lineage: Bacteria > Bacillota > Clostridia > Oscillospirales > Acutalibacteraceae > CAG-177. The sequence continues at coordinate 23,292 of CALFPM010000073.1, read as the reverse complement.
ATTTTCATTTGATAAATCCGTTTACCTTCCTTATGCAACGGGAACAATCGTTGCATATTGCAAGGCTCAGCCTGACATAGCGGCAGAATACACATTCCCGGAAATCATTTTCCGCAGGGATGAGATTGATGCTATAGTAAACGGTATGGATAATCCTTACATCGCCGCTTTTTCCACTTATGTGTGGAATGTTGAATTCAACAAGGCCCTTGCAAAAGCCGTGAAAGCAAAATATCCCGAATGTATTATTGTTTTCGGCGGTCACAGCGTTTCCGACAGAATGGAATTTCTCAAAAAAGATTATATTGATATCCTCACTCTCGGCGAAGGCGAAGAAGTGACGGCCAATCTGCTGAGGGCATTGCGTGACGGCACGGACCTTTCTGATTGCAACGGAATTGCATTCAGAGATACGGACGGCTGCGAGATTTTGACGGCACCCCATTGCCCCGAAAGCGTTGAGAACTATCCGTCACCTTACCTTAAGGGGGTTTTCGACACTATTATCGAAAAAAACCCGGACGTGATGTTTGATACGATAATAGAAACCAACCGCGGCTGCCCCTATAACTGTGCATACTGCGATTGGAGCAACCATAAAAAGCTGAGACTTTTCCCCATGGAAAAAGTCAAAGCAGAGCTTAAATGGCTCTCCGATCACAACATTGAATACTGTTTCTGCGCCGATGCCAACTTCGGCATTTTTGAGCGTGACGAAGAAATTGCGGAATATATTGTTGAACTCAACAAGCAGACGGGATTCCCCAAGGTGTTCCGTCCCTGCTATGAAAAAAACAGTGCAGAAAGGGTTTTCCGTATTTCAAAAGCGCTTAATTCAAGAGGTCTTGACAAGGGCGCCACAATGGCATATCAGACTCTGTGCGATGATGCACTGAAAAACATCAACCGTCAGAATCTCACAATGGAGCATTTTTCCGACCTGATGACAAGCTACACCAAGGCGAATATCCCCACCTACTCCGAGCTTATTCTCGGCTTACCCGGTGAAACGGCGGAAAGCTTTTGTCAGGGACTGTGCAAGCTGCTCAGAGCAGGTCAGCATAACTCAATAAGCGTTTACTACTGCGAATTACTGCCCAATGCGCCCATGTGCAAACCCGATTTTATGAAAAAGCATAAGATTGAGCCGATGAAAGTGCAGTTTAATCACATTCATTCTGCAAGCGGCAAGAAGGACGGAATTCCCGAATATTCTTATCTTGTTCGCTCCACGAGCACACTTTCAAGGGACGGCTGGGTGCATGCAAACCTTTTCTCAATCTGTCTGCAGTGCTTCCACAGCCTCGGTCTGCTCAGATATTTTGCAATTTACGCATACTATGCACTCGGCATTGATTATTATGATTTTTACAGCGGTCTGCTTGATTTCTGCCTTAACAGCGAAGGCAAAACAGGCGAACTTTTCAGAGAAATAAAGCGCAAGCTTGACGGCTCATTGGAGGGCGACTGGAATCACAGCAACCCTGTTTTCGGAAATGTAACCTGGTTTTTTGAAGAAGGTCTTTTCCTCGAATTGATATATAACACCGATGAATACAATCGAATAATTGAAGAATATGTGAAGCCTCTGGGAATTGACGAAAATGTTTATTCCGAGCTCTGCAAATTCCAGACAAATGCAGTCAAAATGCCTTTTGAAAGCGAAAAAGCATTTGAATGCGGCTATGATTTCATGGAATACTTCAGGAATATTTCATCCGACAGCAACGCTGCATTGGAAAAGAAAAATACTTCATATATCTTCAAAGCACTGAAAAAATATGAAGATTGGCCCACATTTGCAAAAGAAACAGTATGGTACGGCAGACGAAAAGGCGCAACACTCTACACAAACAACCCCGCTCTTGTTGAATCAAAGTAACTCCGAAAGGCTCGTGATCAGTTGAAAAGAAAATTTTATTTTTTTCAGGTTAATTATCCCTACGGCAAGTCTGCCCACCTGCCCTACACGGCAGGTCAGCTTTCGGCATACGCCTTTGCCGACAAGGATATTGCTGACGGATACAGCCTTGAAAACATATTTTTTCTTCGCGAATCCGTTGACAGAGTTATGGCTAAATTAAGCGACCCGTTTCTTGTTGCTTTTTCAACCTATATATGGAACTGCAATTTCAACAAAGCGGTTGCAAAAAAAATAAAAGAAAAATATCCTGAATGTAAAATAGTTTTCGGCGGACATCACGTTGCCCCTGACGGCAGTATGCTTGATGAATGCCCTTACATCGATTATCTTCTCCACGGCGAGGGTGAAGTTATTCTGCGCCGTCTTATGCGCGCATTGATCGGCTTTGACAAAGCCGAAGATATACCAGGCATTTCAATGCGAACGGAAAACGGAATTCTGACAAATCCGAAAATGATATCGGATGAATGCGATTTTCCATCACCTTATGCCAACGGATATTTTGACAAAATTCTTGCTGAAAATCCCGACATGGAATTCATGGCTTTGATTGAAACATCAAGAGGCTGCCCCAACTCCTGTGCATACTGCGATTGGAGCAACATGAAATCCAAAATCCGTAAATTCCCTTTAGAAAGAGTCTATGCTGACATTGAATGGATAAGCCGCAACAAGGTTTACGGTCTCGGTTCCGCGGACTCAAACTTCGGAATGTTCAAACGTGACATCGAAATTACGGATAAAATCGTTGAAGCAAAAAAAGCCACGGGATATCCCGTAAGATTTCAGACCTCATATGCAAAAAACAGTACCAAAGCCGTGTTTGATATCGGAATGAAGCTGGAAGAAAGCGGGCTGAACAAAGGAATTACACTTTCATTCCAATCCATGAGTGACGAGGTGCTGAAGAACATCGGCAGAGAAAATATAAGCATCGAATATTATTCCGAACTTATGCGGATGTATAACGAAGCAGGTGTTGCAACCTACACAGAGCTTATTCTCGGTCTTCCCGGCGAGACATACGAAAGCATTGTTGACGGCATTGATAAGCTTCTCCGACTCGGTCAGCACAACTCAATTTATGTCCACAACTGCGAGTGGCTCCCCTGCTCAATAATGGGTCAGAAAGAATACACAGACAAATACGGCATAAAAATTTCCAGAATCCCCCTCAACCAACCTCACAGGCAGGCAGATTCGGACGATGAAATTCCCGAATACTCAAGCATTGTTACGCAAACCTATTCCATGAGCCGCGATGATTGGAAAAAAATGAACCTTTTCTCGGCGGCGGTGCAATGCTTCCATAATATGGGTCTGCTTCAGTTTATCGTTCTTTACCTTTACAACGAAGGAATCTGCTCATACAAAGAATTCTACACTTCTCTGCTTGACTATGCGCTGAGCAATCCGTCATCGGTAATCGGAAAAGCGTTTGAAGAAATCAGCCACAGACTTGACGATGTGATAAACGAAAAAGGCACTCCCACCTGTTTCGACAGCAGATTCGGCAATGTTATGTGGACTCTTGAGGAATACGCATATCTTTGCGCCGTTTATGAGACAGACAAATTTTTTGAAGAAATTGCCCCGTCTATGTCAGAGTTTTTTAAAGATAAAGATTTCTTTGCACAGTTGCTTGAATTTCAGAAAAAGATGTTAAAGCAGCCATTTGCAACTGATTTTGAAATCTGCACGCAATATGATTTTTCATCCTATTTCAACGACCTGCTCAACGGCAAATCAGCGGTTCTCAGTAAAGAGGACTGCAGACTTTCCGTCAAATCCAGACCATTTTCATCATGGGAAGAATTTGCAAGAATTGTTGCCTGGTACGGCAGAAAAGACAGCAACTGCACATATATAAAACAAACGGCAAGGCTTTGATGCCCTGCCGTTAATTTTTTATTTCTTAAGTTTTTTGCAAATTGTTTCCAAAGCCTTGTCTCCGATTTCTTCTGCAGGCAGGCCGCCCTGACATATCACGGTAACTGCCATAAGCATTGCACACGAAGCGGTCAGTGAATAGTCACTGTTCATAAACATTATAACAATCGCAAGTGCCGATGATGCGATATAACCGAAGATTTCGCCCACGGGTCTTTTCTTTTTGATTGACACAACCGCCAATGCAATAAAAATTGCAACAGTTGCTATGATTCCCAAGGAATCCCAGATATCCGTAATCAGAGCGTATGTTGTAAGGAAATAACGTCTGTTATATATCGAAAAAACAGCCGCCGCAATTACCGCAAATTCCGAAACTGCAAACAAAATTTTCTTCCACACAGGGGAATCCTTGACCTGAGTGGAAAGGCACACCAATGATGCACCCACAACCGCAGGCAGGCACATAACAGCCACACCGTCATGCTTAAGTGCAACAAACCAGCTTATCACCGCCGCAACAGGCATAAGCAATGTAACCTGTGAGCAAATGAGCATAAGCGGCGCAAACACAAGCATAAGAAGTGCCTCGTGCTTGAAGAAATTGCGCGAAACAATAACAGCAAAAACATAGGCAATCATAACCAGAGTTGCAATTCCTTTGGCAGATTTCAAAGAATATGCCTTTGCATCAACAGTAAATGCAACCAGCGCCGCAAAAGCCGCAGATGCCGCAACCTGAGTAATAATCATTTTTGAAGATGTCCAGTCTCTGCCGACACTTTCATAAAATATTCCCACAAAAATTGTGATAAACATTATCAGCGCGGTTTTGATTTTTGTTTTGATATCCCATTGAATATTTTTTGTCATTGATATCGGGCTCCCTGCTTTATAGAATTGACTTAATATAAAAAATGTGGTAAAGTGTCTGTATCAATTGAACGGAAGTGACTTTTATGCTTAACATCCTTGTCACGGGCGGTGCAGGCTACATAGGCTCAGTGCTTGTCCCTTTGCTTTTGTCAAAAGGCTGTAACGTGACCGTGCTTGACAATCTTTTTTACAACCAGAATCCGTTGCTCGAGTGTTGCGCTGACCCGAAATTCACAATGATCAACGCTGACGCCCGCAACGAAGATGCCGTTAAAACTGCAATGAAGGGAAAGGATTACATCATTCCTCTTGCCGCTCTTGCAGGATTCCCTATCTGCGATAAAGAAGCTTGCTCGGCTTATTCCATAAACTACGATGCAATCAAAATGATTCTTCGTCTGAGAGAAAAAGGTCAGCGAATCATTTTCCCCTGCACCAACAGCGGATACGGTCTTGGCGAAGGTGAAAAATTCTGCACTGAAAACTCACCCATAAAGCCTATTTCCATTTACGGAAAAAGCAAGGTTGAGGCAGAAGCTGCAGTGCTCAGTGAAAGCGGAACAACCGCATTCCGATTTGCAACCCTTTTCGGTGCTTCACCGAGAATGAGAACCGACCTGCTTGTTAACGATTTTGTTTACAGAGCAGTTTTCGACCGCACTCTTGTTATTTTTGAAGGAAATTTCAAGAGAAATTATCTTCATGTAAGAGATGCGGCAAATGCATTCTGGTTTGCCATTGAAAACTTTGAAAAAATGGAGGGCGGAACTCACAACTGCGGACTTTCCGATTCCAATCTTTCAAAAATCGAACTTTGCGAAAGAATCAAAATGATTCTTCCCAAATTCACTTACATCGAGGCCCCCATCGGTGAGGACCCTGACAAGAGAAACTACATTGTTTCAAACGAAAAGCTTGAAGGTCTCGGCTGGAAACCTCTGTATTCACTGGATGACGGAATCATCGAGCTTACCAAAGCCTATCAGATAATCAAAAACAACCGTTTCTCAAATATATAATCGCTGAGGATGTGCTTTTGCACATCCTTTTTTTATGCGGATTGACCGATGTGCTGCGCCGTTGAGTAAACTATGAAAATCAAAGCAAGCAAAAGTTTTTTGTTGCCGAAAAATTCTCTGAGCTGAACGGCGGTCTTTTCAAATGCTTCATCCTTTTTGTAGAACATAAGCATTACCATTCCGAACTGAGTGATTATGCATGCCTGGAACCAACGGATAAAGTCGAATGCCACAAGCATTCCCACCGGTATTGCCAGAACCGAAAGCATACAGCACAGATACACAAACCTTTTGCTCTTGTCTGCAGTATTACGGATACATTTTATCCAGATTACCCAAAACGCTGCAATAACGGCAATTCCGGAAGCCGTAACCGCCAAAGTGTATCCAAGTGAAATGCTGCTCAAGTTAAATTTCATCATCATAACAAAGCGTTCAAAAATTGAAGCCTGAGCTACCATTTCGGCAGTATATCCGGTATATTCAGGAGGAATATCGAGCAGATAGAACAGAATATATCCTATTCCGTGGTCATCATATGTGTAACCGCCTCTGTGTTTCAGAGCCTCATAAATCTGCTGCTGGTTAACAGTAACAGCATCCGTGCTCTTCATTGTAACAAATAGAGTGAGTGCAACCGTAGCAATGCATGAAAGAACAAAAACGGTTATATTGACACCTTTCTTTTCTTCCGAGGCTGCAAGATAAAGCACAACAAGTATAATAAACGGGAAATAGGTTATGGCAAAAGCATTGTGCACAAGCACGCCCGCAACACAAAGAACAGGAATAAACCAGCGCAGATACTTATTAAATGCGCACACTACTGCCAGCAAAGCCGCAATGAACATCCATATATCAAGCACTCCCAAAAATTCGGAGAAACCCGAAAATGTAAAAAGTCCCGTGATCAAAAATGCTGTCAGCACCAAAACCTGAGGCTTATATTCGTTCCCTACGCTTCTGATAACCTTACCGATAACAATCGAGGACATCAGCAAAACCAAAGCCAGAACAACGGTGGCGAAGCCTCCGATCCATTCAGGTGAGGGATCTGCATTAAGCAGCTTTACAATTGAACCGACCAGAAGCCTTGAGGTTTTTCCCATTGAAAAATCAATGAGATAATAAAGACGCGTGTGCTCACCTACATAGAAAAAGAACGGCGAAATGGTAAATACCGCCTGAATTGCGAGCAACAGAAAAATACAAAGCTCGTATTTGATTGAAGAAAAAATATTGGCAGCCTTTGTTTTCATCAGCTAAACCACCTTAAACTAAAATTACATGAGAACCTTTGAAAGGAACTCTTTGAGACGGGCGTTCTGAGGATTATTGAAGAAACCTTCGGGATTATTTTCTTCCTTAATAACGCCTTCGTCTATGAACACTACTCTTGAACCTACTTCCTTGGCAAAGCCCATTTCGTGGGTAACAACAACCATCGTCATTCCAGATTTTGCAAGTTCTTTCATAAGTTCAAGAACTTCACCGACCATTTCGGGGTCAAGTGCGGAAGTGGGTTCATCAAAAAGAATAACATCGGGATTCATTGCAAGAGAGCGGATGATTGCCACTCTCTGTTTCTGACCGCCCGAAAGAGTTGAGGGATAAGCATCCGCCTTATCCTCAAGACCGATTCTTGCAAGAAGCTTGCGGGCGTTTTCCTCTGCTTCCCGTTTGATTTCCGAAACACTCTGAACAACTTGCTTATTCTTCGAAAAAATATTCTTTATTACAGCCTTTCTTCTGTCAGACAAAGCGCAATGAACAGGTGAAAGCATAATATTCTGAATAACAGTCTTATTATTAAAAAGGTTAAAATGCTGGAACACCATACCGATACGGCGGCGGTGAATATTAATATCAACCTTGGGGTCCGCAATATCAACACCGTTGAAAATTATGTTGCCGCCCGTGGGGTCTTCCATACAGTTGAGGCAACGGAGAAACGTTGATTTGCCTGAGCCTGAAGGACCGATAACCACAACAACATCACCCTTGTTGATGGTGATATCAATGCCTTTAAGAACTTCATTCTTGCCGAAGCTCTTTTTGAGATTAATTACGTCTATCACTCTTCTTCAAGCTCCTTTCCATAAATTTGATAAGCACTGTAATGAGGCAGACAATAACAATATAGATTATTGCCATTGCAAGATACGGCACCATAAATTCATAGCTGTTTGAACCAATGTAATTGAAAGCAACATAAAGGTCTGCCGCACCTATGAATGAAACGATTGATGTTTCCTTTATAAGAACGATGAATTCGTTACCCAGAGTGGGAAGAATATTCTTGACAGCCTGAGGAATAACGATTTTCATCATTGTTGTTGAAAAGCTCAGACCAACTGATCTGCCGCCTTCAGTCTGACCGTAATCAACAGACTGAATACCGCTTCGCATAATTTCGGATATGTACGCACCGCTGTTAAGGCCGAAAACCGCAATGGCAACGCTGACTGAAGGCAGATTGATTCCCATAAGCGGCAAAGCAACATAATAGAAAAGCAGAAGCTGAACAACCATAGGTGTGCCTCTGAAAAAGCCGACATAGAATGTGCATATCGAGTTGAGCACTCTGGGCAAAGTTTTATATTTGGGTATAACTCTGACCGTTGCAATAAGTGTGCCGATAACAATACCAATCACAAGACCGAGAACGGCAATCTTGAGTGTATTTTCAAGACCCTCAATAACTTTGACATAGCCTTTGTAATCAATAAGAATCTCGACAAATTTATTTATTTTCGCTTCAAAATTCATAGCATTTATCCCTTTTGACAGAGTAACCTCACCGCAGTGGTGAGGTTACATCTTCATTTTAATTTTGCCTTAAAATTTACTGAACAGCGTTGATAGCCTCTGTGATGCAAGCTGCAGGTGCTGAGTCGATGATAACATAGTTAACACCGCCGTTGATAAGGTCCTGAACTGCAAGTGAGCCGTTCTTGTATCCTACGCAAGTTACTTCATAGCCTGCGAAGCCCCAGCTTTCATCACCTTCAACATAGAACTGACCTGTTGTACCGTTCTGAACGCCGATTTTGGTCGATGCATCATATGTATTGAGAATTGCTTCAACTGCTGCTGCATCTGTGCAAGCGTCAAATGCTGTGTCATCACCCTTAACGATAAGCTTCTGTGATGCCTCATAGTATGAATCTGAGAAGTTAACATATTCTTCTCTGTCAGGCTTGATTGTGAGACCTGCCATTGCGATGTCGCACTTCTGCTGACCGACTGAAAGGCAAACTGAATCAAAGTCCATATTGCTGATTACAAGCTCTTTGCCGAGTTCAGCTGCAAGGAGAGCTGCAATTTCCATATCGATGCCGTAGTAGTCTTCGCCTACTGTGTACTCAAAAGGCTCGAAAGCTGCGTTTGTTGCAACAACAAGCTGATCCTTTGAGGGGTCAAGAGCTGCTGACTTAACCGCTGTGGGTGTGCCGTCACCGAAATACTTGTTGCAGATTTCGTCAAATGTGCCGTCACCCTTGATCTTTGCGATAAAGGTGTTAACCTGTGCAAGAAGCTCGGGCTGAGTTTTGTCAACGCCGAATGCATATTCTTCCTGAGTGAGCTCAATGTCGATAACCTTAACTGCCTTTGCTGCAGGGTCATCTGTCTTTGTGTCGCCGCAAGCAAAAAGTGTTGTTGCAAGCATTGCGATTACCATTATGAGTGAAAATGCCTTGAGAAACTTTTTCATTTGGATAGCCTCCGTATATTTTAATACATGCATTATAACATTATAAAACCAAAATGTAAAGTAAAAATGTATTTTTATAAAAATAATGTTGATTTTTATTCAGTTTTGTTGTGTATTTCCATTGCATTTATGAAATCTTCGGGAAATTCAGCTTCAAAAAGCATCTCTTCCTGTGAAACGGGATGAACAAGACTGCAACTGCGGCAATGAAGAAGCTGATGTCCGATCTCGGGCATAAAATCGCCGTACATTGTGTCACCCGCAAGCGGATTTCCGCAAAATGACATATGCACCCTTATCTGATGAGTTCTGCCTGTTTCAAGACGCAGACTCAGCAGTGTTGCACCGTCAAAATTTTTTTCGGCTCTCCAGTTTGTGACCGCAGGTTCAACACCGAGTTCATATGAACAGGCACGCAGAGTTTTCATCGGGTCAGGTCGGTAAATGGGAACATCCACCCTGCCTTCACCCGTCAGATTGCCGCGGACAAAAGCATAATATTCCTTGCTTATCTGCCCTGCAAGCTTGCTTGCGGCAAGGGGGTTCAGAGCACACACTACCACTCCCGATGTACCTTTATCCAACCTGCCTACAGACCTGAAAGCGGCGCCTTTCCCTTTGCTTGAAAGGTAAGCGGAAACAGCATTTGCAAGGGTATCTCCCTGATGGTTATGAGTGGGATGCATCGCCATAAACGGAGATTTGTTGACAACAAGAATATCGTCATCCTCATAAATGATGTCAAGCTCCGCTTCAAGTGCTTCGGGGAGAACATCGTCATCGGGAATAACAACGTTGATTATGTCTCCGCCCCTGATTCTGTCTATGGTGCGTGTCTGCGCTCCGTTAAGCTTCAGTGAATATTTCACCTTTCGCATAACTCTTGCGGAAAAACCGCAATAACCGCGCAGAAAATGAACTACTTTTCTGCCCTCATATTCGGGCGGCACGGTGTAATCAATGCTTCTTGCCATTCTGCCCCTCCTTTCACCGGTTACAATTGTAACATAAAAGCTCCGTTTTGTATAGGAAAAATTACAAATCCGTTACAGAAAATTACAAGTATTTACAGTTTGATTTCAATCCCGTAATAATCATTTACAGCAGACTTTCTCCGTGCTAACATTAAGTCAAACGAGGGGGGATTTCCCCGTAGCGTGGCGATCAAAATCCGAACCTGCCCGAAAGCGAGTCTTTTCAGCGCTTTTCGGTGTTTCGGATTAGAAAGGCGTCAGCCTGTCGTCATCCTCAACATCCAAAAATCATCTGAAAATCCTTCACTTTCGGGTCGAAGATTTTTTGTCGAGAGGATTTTCAGACAATTCAAGGCAGAAAACACAGCAAATCCTTTGTGGATTTGCGAGTATTTTAACGAAGAAGTGGCGAAAATTATCCGGCAAAAATACGGTTCGGATTATGTTCGCCACGCTAAGGAGGACAAAATAATGAAAAAAACTTTCAGAGCAATTGTTGCGGCTTTGCTCGCTGCCGTTATGGCACTCGGCTGTGTTTCAGCCTTCGCCGCAGAACCCGCAGATGAGATTTTCTGGGACTATTACGGTTGGGAACAAAACTACAGTTACGCGGGCACACTCACCGCAGGTGAGAACAAATTCACAATGCCCGAGGATTCTTACTACTGCTACTGTGTTTTCAACGCACCTGAAAGCGGATTTTATTCAATCGGCTTTACCGACTATGTTTTTGACGGATGGATAGGCACTCCCGAAATCTTTGAAAACGGCGTTGCATACAACGAAGCCGAATACTTCCGCTACAGAACGGAAAACAATTTCTACCGCCCTGTGTTCAGGCTTGAAAAAGGCGAAAACATCATCGGATTTGACTGCAACACCGCCATCACCGACAAAACTCTGACTATTGCTTATGAGGGCGATAAGATTGAATCCGTTGCAGTTGACGGCACTTTGCTTCTTGACCGTGACATTTACGGTTACGGAGAATTCTGTGAGATTTATGCAGATGCGGTGTTGACATTTTCCTCAGGCAACAAAATGTCCCTTAACTACCTTGAAGCAATGACAAAAACCGACATCAAAAGCGGCAAAAACACCGTAAAAGCACTCTTTTTCGGCGAGGAATTCAGCGTTGATATCGATGTTTATCTTATCACCGATGTTATAAAATCCGCTGAAATTCACAATGTTGAGGAATACCTTGATGCAAAGGTTTATTATGACGGATTCAACGGATATATTCCCGCAGAAGAAACAATCACTTTCACCTTCTCGGACAGCACCGAAAAAAGCGTGATATTCAATTCGGAACATGACAATTCCGTCACTCTTCCTGACGCCACAGAGATATATTATTATCTTGAATCCGCAGAAGAAAACGGCGAAGTTTTTCTGAACGTTATGTTCTCGGGAACCGTTCTCAAGTCCTACGATTGCAACGAAGAAAAAGCGACTGCCAACGAAAATTTTTCAAATCTTGCAAGCAACGGTCAAAGGCTCTTCAAAAAATCTTTCCGTCTTCTCAAAGACTCTGTCATTGCCGTTCTCGAGTGTGACGATATAAGTGATTTCTTTGATTACGGAGCCGCAGATGCGACTTATTACATCAGATATTCACTCTCAACATTTTTTGAAATTTTCACCGAAGTTTTTTCTTTCATTTCTTTCCTTCTTTAATCTGCACTATTGAAAAATTCATAATAATGTGGTAAAGTGAACGGTAGAAACACCGTTCACTTTTTGTTTTGGAGAATAGTTTATGAAAAAGATTTGTGCAATAACACTCGCGCTTTCAATGTTGTTCCTTTGTGCCTGTTCAACGGACGGAACAACATCAAATCCGCCGACATCTTCCGTTACGGCAACAGAAAAAAAGATTATCACGGAATGGGGTTCAGACCTGCTTCCTGCCGATTTTCCCGCACCGCCCAACGGCACATACAACTTTGAAATTGCCCAGGGCAACCACGAAACTGACGAGAGCGACTACGCCTCCGATTGGGTGAGAATAAGATTCACCTGCCCCACCAACAGTCTGCACACATTCACAAATGCCTTTCTTGACAGCAACTACAAAGGCGGTTCAAGAATTGTAACCGACGGAATAGATTATTACAGAAACGGTTTGCACGGATATTGGTGTGACGGCGAAAAAATCATAAAAGTCAACAGTTCTCACAACACACTCAATAATGAAACAAAGAATTCGGAAACCACTGTTGTCATTGACATTGTGCCTGTGACAAAAGGTATGCCCGACACACTTCTTCAGTATTTTCCCGAATTCAACGGCTTCAGTGTGGGCAACGGAATTTATTGCGGTCACGATGCAAGTCTTGAATTTATTTCAGGCGATCCTTCAAACGGCCTGTCCCCCAACTGGCATTGGGATTTTCTCGGCACAAACGGCCGCGGCAACTGCTTTGTGAGTGTAAGTCAGGATGATTTTGAAGACTATTGTGACCTGATTGGTGAGGCAAAATTCAGCGGCCCCATAACAACCGCAACCGTTGACGGCTTTAATGTCACCATGGTTGATGCAGTCAAGGATATTGACAACGCTACCTACGGCATTTACATCATCTATAACCACTCACTGATGACTCTTGACATTGCATTCACCAACAATCCGAAACTCATCACAAATCACTAAAAAACAGGCTGACCCAATCGGGCCAGCCTGTTCTTATTTATACATAACAACAGTTGCAATGCTTTTGGCAGGCAGTTCAACACTTTTCTGCCTTGCACCGATATCTGATTTTTCAAGCTTTCGGGTCGCATCAGTAACATAAATCTCAGCCGAATCATAAATGCTGCAAAGCTTTATGCTCTGCGGATTTTCCGCGTTATTGACAAGCACAAGCACGGTCTTTTCACCATCGGTAAAAGCGGTTGATGCAATGTTGCTTTTCTCTTCAAAACTGTCCATAACATCAACTCTCACCATCCCCCGCTCAATGAATGACGAGAAATGTTTGTAAGCATAATATCTGCTGTAAATCACAAGCTCTCCATTGACAAGCTCCATCAGACCGTCACCGTTGACCGCCGTCCAGCTTTGCCAGGACACCGCGTTCAGAAGATTAAGATCCTGAACAATTATGTTTGCCATATAAAGTCCGCTGTCAATTGTGGTTGAGTCTATGGTCAGGGGCAGTTCGCACCATTCACTCATCTCCAGCTTTTTGCCGGGAAATTGTTCCGCAAATTTCGTTCCGACCTCAGATTTTATCCAATGCTTGTTATCAACCCAATAGCTGTGTCCGCTGTAAGCATCACAGAATTCATTCAATATCTCACTTGCAAAAAATTTGTCTATGTATTCATAATATCCCGGAGAAAGCTCGCCGCTTTCGGGTCCGCTGAGCTTATAAGGCGAGTTGCGTTTTTTCATTTCCACTGCAAAAAGCTCGAGCACCTCAACGGTTTCATCCGCCGTGTAGTGACAACCCTCCTGACCGACCCAATCGCCGCCCCATTTCCATTGAGGTTCGTTAATGGGCGAAATTGCGGTCACGGGATATCCCTGTGCCACAAACCAATCGGCTATTGTCAGCACATAATCAACAAAAGCGCCGTAATTTTCTTTGGGCAGATTGGAGGCATATTCTGTCAGTCCGCCCGATGCATGACCGCTTGCAGTCATTGAGAAATGAGGACTGTTGCAGAAAAGAATGACCTCGCTTGCACCGTATTCCACCGCCATATCAAGCATTCTGCGGGCATTGGCATCGCGGGTGAAATCATATCCATATTCCCCTGTTTCTGCGTTGAGAACATAAAAACTTTCCGTGCGGCGGTTGGGGTCGCCGATGCGGCAATCAGGATTTTCTTTTTCGCCTGCTCCGATATTGTAGCGGTAAATATCAAGTCCCAGACCTGTTTCTTCATCATAAAGAAGTCTTGCAATTTCTCTTGCTGTTTTTTCATCATCAACGGTCTGCGACCACCATGCAGAGCTTGTACCAAAAGTTTCAAAAGTCTGGTGCTCCATAAATTTATTCACTCCTATTGACTGAATTCTGTCTGAAGTAAAAACAGAAAACGCGAAAGCCTGCAGCCATGCAAGCACAATACATATGTACTTTATGACTCCTCTCCCCCTTTGCTTTTTCTTTCAGTTTAACATCAATGAAAATATGTGTCAATCGGAATATTGACTTTTCTGACCGAAGTTATATAATGGATTTATCCACACTAAGGAGATGTTATATATGATATTTGATACTGCAAAAAATCTTAAACTCTATTCCGAATTCAATCCTGCTTTTGCCGCAATCGCAGATTTCATTGAGAAAAACGACCTTAAGTCAATGGAATGCGGCGGCTATGATGTTGCGGAGGGCATAAAAGTAAACATTGCCGAATATGAGCCTGCAACAGGCGGTGATTATGAGGCTCACAGAGAATATCATGACCTTCAGCTTGCAATCACAGGCGAAGAAGCAATCGATGTTCTTCCCATTGAATTTGCAACAGATTCAACAGGTTACAAGCCTGATATGGAATTTTTCAAGGGACAGACAGTGGCGGCAACCCGCGTTGCACTCACCGAAGGAACTTTTGCTTTTCTTGCGCCTGCAGACACACACAAGCCCTGCATAAAGATGGGAACTGAGAAAATCAAAAAAGCTGTTTTCAAAATTAAAATCTGATTTGGTGTCACCTGCCGAGAAAAAGGCAGGTGACGCTTTGTTTATAGTAGGGAATAACATAAAGCGCAGGAAAAACAAGCAGACAAAGCACAAACCACGGCACAAAACCGAGCTTGAAAAGAAAAATATCCGCCGCGGTATTTTTTGTTCTTATCACACTTTCACGCATTGCATCAGCGGCAGTGAAATCTCTGTAGCAAGCAAGAAAAAACATTGATTTTGAATAACGCTGAATAAATATCAGCCAGAAAATCAAGCCTGCGGCGGCAAGGATAAAAAGTCCGCCCGCCACCGTATATGCCGCCTTAAGGCTCACTGTAACACTCTTTATCTGGAAGAAAAAAAGGAGCATTGAGCAAACGGGAAGCGCTTCAAAAACCGCAAGCCAGAAAATCTTCACTGCAAAAAGTCTGACACACAAATCACACGCCTTAAGTCCTTCTGACAGTGTTATCTGACCGCCCTCACAGTAACGGATTCCCCTTGCAAGGTAAACAAGCCTGACCTGCATCAGAAGGCAAAGCGGAGCAATCGCAAAAATTGCCAACGGCAGTGTTACGATTGCCGCCGACACAAGAAAACCGTTGCCTGTATGAGAAAAATATTTGTTTATAATTGCATTTGCAAAAGAAAAAATAACAAAAGCAGCTGCAAGAGGCACGAGAACGCCGATGATTTTTGCATATGAGCCGCAAAGAGCCGCTTTTGCAGAGAGTTTTGCCCTTGAATTCATTTTATCACCACAAAAAGAAAAATCGGGAAGCACTACACTTCCCGATTATTTTTGGGCTTTTTCGCCGTTTTATTCGGATTACAGACCGATTACCTCTCTGCATTTGTCAAGGAATGAAAACACCTTGTCTGTTACAGGCATAACGATTTTTTCAAACTTGTTGTAGAAAGAATCTCCCTCTTCAAATTCGGGAGCGGTTGCACCCTCTGCAAAGTTGCCCATGGGGAACATCCTGAGATTGGGTTTGTCATTCTGAAGGAACTGTGTATACAGAGGATTGGACCAAACATCATAATATTCATCGGAATACATAAACCAATAATACATTTCCATTATGCCGTCATGGGCATTTGAATGAAGCATATCCTTGATAAACCAGGTATGCTCAGGCAAAATACAGGTTGATGCATCAATAATACCGTCAGGTGAAAGGTGATTGTGACCGCAATCGGTGCAAGCCTGCTTGTAGTCTTCGCCGAGAGTCCCGTCAAGAGGAGCAACAGTCGCGCCTGCGGATGCATATTTTGTGTCAACGGTTGCATCGCTGTGATTATTGATTGATTCAACGAGAGGTGTTCTCTGAATGTTGTAACCCGCAACAATCATAACTCTTACGCCGTTATCGATTGCACCGTTGAGGATTTCATCCGCTCTGCTCTGAATCTGATAGTGATAGTAGTCTGCCTTTGCGATAAGACCCGCCTGAGTTTTTGGGTCAAGGTTGATTGCTTTTGCGGACTCATATGAACCATCGGGAACAAATGCCCAGAGTCCGAGAAGAGTGCCGAAAACAGGAGTCATAAGTTCATCAAAAACTTTCTCCTGAAGATTAGCAAGCAAATCCTCACCGAAGCCGAGGACTATATCGACAAGACCGCTGTAATAGAGAGTGTTAAAAAGCACCCAGAGCGCGGTATCTCCTGCGCTGAAAGGAGGATAACCGTCTGTTGCATAGTCAAGAAGCGCTCTCGCATCAAGAGCAAGCTTTCTGTTGAGAAGGTCGCCCGCAACATCAGTGCCGAGAAGAGGACAGCTCTGGAAAATGCAGGCATCAACATCTTCATAACCGTATTCATTGAAATACGAAAGAGTAACAACACCGCCCATTGAAGATGCGCGGAAATTAATCATGTCATGACCTGTAAGGGTCTTTACGTGCTGAACAAATTCATCAAGCTGACCTGCAACTTCAACAGGGTCAAGGCGCCAGTCATAGTGAAAATAATACTGCTCACCTTTGCCGTGCTCGGTTTCGGTGGGAAGTTCAATGGAAACAGAAACATTGGGGAGCGAATTGCCGTTGCCGTCAAGTGCCATTGCTCCGAATGCATCGTAAACCGCAGAAATAAGAGAATCTCCGAAGCCGTCATAATCTTTAAAAAGAAGCAAGCCGAAAAGCGAAGGAACAAGCTTCAGCACAAGTTTGATTATTGTGTCCGTTGCGGGTCTGAAAAGAGTTCTTTCGTTCTCAGTGCCGTAATTTTCGTAAATATCCGTGTTGCCCAAGGGGCCGACATAGATTGTGGGGAGTGTTCCGCAGTCACATTCATCGCTTGCAGCAGAAGCCGCAGGTGACATTACGGAAAAAATCATAATCGCCGAAAGGATTAATGCAACAATTTTTTTCAATCAAATCATTCCTTTTTCCAAGGCTTACCGCCTCTTTTTTATTCAGTTTATCACAAAAAATCCGAATACACAACACATAATTTCCTGTATTTATATATTTTTTTATTATATTTATTGCAAATATATATGCATTTGTGTTACAATACCCGAAACGAGAGGATGATTGAATTGACGGAAACAGAAAACAAACAGTCAGGTCTTAAAATCAACAAAAAGACGGTTATACTCATCTGCGTGCTGCTTGCGGCAATTATGGCTTTTGCGGGTGTGCTTACTCAGGTTCTGCCCCGCGGTATTTACGAAACGGATGCTGACGGCGCAATCATCAACGGAACCTACACACAGATTGAAGACAAGCTCCCTATATGGAAAATATTTCTTGCCCCCATATTGGTTTTCGGTTCGGAAACCGCTCTGACGGGTGTCGGAATAATTCTGATTATCACGCTTATAGGCGGAACATTCCTTATTCTTGACAAATGCAGTGTGCTGAAATACATAATGGCAACCATAATCCAGAAATTCGGCAAACGCAAATATCTTTTGCTCAACCTTATGATTCTCGCCTGCATGGCACTCAGCTCAACCGCAGGTATACTTGAAGAATCAGTCACCCTTGTTCCCATTGCCGTTGCAATCTCCCTTGCTCTGGGATGGGATTCGTTCGTAGGTCTTGGAATGAGCCTTATTGCGGTTGCCTTCGGCTTCACCGCAGCAACATTCAACCCGTTCAATGTTGTGACCGTTCAGAAGATGGCGGGAATACCCGTTTTCTCCGGCACAGGCTACAGAATCATCGTTTTTGTTGTTGTTTATGCCGTGCTTGCCGGTTTTATGACAATATACGCAAAAAGAATCGAAAAAAATCCGCAGAAATCAATGTGCTACGAAACCGACCTTGCTCTGCGTGAAAAATATATTCTTGACGACAGCGTATCCGTGCTTCACAATCCTCAGATAAAGAAGGCATCAAAAGCATTTCTCTGCTGCCTTTGCGGTGTTCTTGTCTGCATAATCGCAGACTTTGTTCTCGGTGCAGAGGGCGGCATTTCACTTCCCGGGATGGCAATTCTCTTTTTCACAGGCGGTATGCTTGCCGGCAAATTCTCAGGCATGAACGGAAGACAACTTCTCAAAGAATTCGGAGAGGGCGTCAAAACAGTCGCCCCCATTATCCCCGTCATCCTGATAATTCTTTCAATTACATATATTCTTGACGAAGGCAACATCATCCCCACAATTCTCAATTATGTTTATAACCTCATCAGCGGTCTTTCGCCTTATTCGGCAATACTGATGCTGTTTGTATTTATTGTTGTGCTTGAATTTTTTGTGGGCAGTGGCACGGCAAAAGCATTTCTTGTTATGCCCATCGTCCTTCCTCTTGCGGATATGGTAAATGTTACCCGTCAGAGCGTCACCCTCGCATTCTGCCTCGGTGACGGCTTCACAAACCTGCTTTACCCCACAAGCGGAATTATGATTATCGCAATCGGTCTTGTAAATGTTTCCTACGGAAAATGGCTCAAATTTTCGTGGAAGCTGTTTGCTCTCGAGGGTATTGCCTCGGTGGCGCTGATGCTTCTTGCGGTTGCAATCAATTACGCATAAGGTGATTAATATGAAATTCAAATTCAATTCAGACGGCAAATTCAAAATTCTTCTTTTCGGCGATATTCACGAGCACACCGACTACAAAACAAATCCGAGATTCAAAGATATGCAAAAGCTGATGACTGCTGCGGTCGAGGAATTCAAGCCGGATTTGTGCGTGCTTCTCGGCGACAACTGCAACACAGGTATTTACACGGAGGATCCCGAAAAATTCAGAGAAATGCTCCGCGATGTGGTTGCACCCATAACAAGCAGAAACATTCCCGTTGCGGCTGTCCTCGGCAATCACGAACACGACCACGGTCACGAGGACGAAATTGTTGCGGACTACGGAAAGCTCGGCATAATCATGCGTAACGATGCACCTGCAGAAGTTACGGGCAACGCCAATTTCAAGGAAATAATCTATTCATCGGATGGCGAAAAGCCTGTTTTCTGCCTTTGGTTCATTGATTCCAACAACTGCCACGAAAACAGAGAAATTTCCCATTACGACTATGTTCACACAGACCAGATTGAGTGGTTTGAGGCAGAAAGCAAAAAGCTGAAAGAACTCAACGGCGGAAAGCCTATGCCCTCATTTATTTTCCAGCACACTCCCGTTCCCGAAGAATATGAGCTTCTCAGAAAGGCTCATTTCTGGGAACTGCCCGTTGCCGTAAGAGGCTACAACACCAAGAAAAAAACTTTCTATGTTGGCAAAAAGGGAACAATGGACTATGTGGGCGAAGGACCTTGTTCACCCGATGTCAACAACGGACAGTTTGCAAGCTGGAAGAAAGTGGGCGGTGTTCTGGGCGCATTCTTCGGCCACGACCATCTCAACGATTTTTCCGGCTTTGTGGACGGAATATTTATGGCGCAACACAAAACGGCAGGTTTCCGCGCATACACTGACGGATGCCGCAGCTGCGTAAGACTTGTTACTCTTGATGAAAAGAATCCGCACAAATTTGAGCAGCAGCTCAAGCGTTTCAAACAATTCGGACTCAAGAGCGAAAGCCTCGGTCCCGTTATGAGGACTTTTACGGACAGACAGGTTATCACAATGCACGTGCTCGGATATCTCGCACTTGCCGCAGCAGGTGTGACGGGCATTGCATTTTTAATCAAATTCCTTATTGAAAGATTCGGAGGTTAATATTATGTCAGACAACAAAAAACTCAGCCCTTCACTCCTTATGAACATTATCCTTTTCGGATTTATGGGTCAGGTTGCATGGGCAGTAGAAAACAACTTTTTTAATCTTTATATGCTGAAAATCGGCGGCGATATGCACGATATTTCCATTATGATCGGTGTCAGCGCAATCGTTGCTTTCCTCACAACACTCTTTATGGGCAGCCTCAGCGATAAAATCAACAAGCGCAAGATTTTCATTTGCGGAGGTTACATTCTCTGGGGTCTGACTGTTGTTGCCTTTGCAATCATCAACCCCGAATTTATCGCAAAGATTATGGGCACAGAC
Source organism: uncultured Clostridia bacterium (assembly GCA_937919155.1). GTDB lineage: Bacteria > Bacillota > Clostridia > Oscillospirales > Acutalibacteraceae > CAG-177. The sequence continues at coordinate 2,788 of CALFPM010000073.1, read as the reverse complement.
GTAGGCGCGGCAGTTTCAGCCACAGTCATTCTTGTTATCATAATGGACGGTCTTATGACATTCATGGGTTCAACAAGTAATGACGCCGCATTCAACGCCTGGATCACAGATATCGGCACATCATCCAACAGATCAAAAATTGAATCACTCCTCGCAATTATCCCCGTCATCGCAACCCTTGCCGTTACAGGTTCATTCGGCGCAATTTTCGGAGATAATAAAAGTGTTGGTCAGAGAGAATATTCACTTTATTTCCTGATTCTCGGCGCAATTGTTACTGTTTGCGGTATCATAGGCATTTTCTCTATCAAAGAGTCAAGAACAAACGTAAAAACAACAGCAGGCTTTGGCGAAACTCTTGTTTACGGTTTCAAGCCTTCTGTCATCAAAAATAACAAGAGCCTTTATATTTCACTTGTTTGCATGGGTATTTTCTCAATTTCAAGTCAGGTATTTTTCCCCTACATTTTCATTTATCTCGATAAGCATCTTGATATGTCGGCGCTCGGTTCAATGCTCACTCCCGGTGTTATTGTTTTTGCGGCAATTTTTGCTGCCGTGCTCATCGGAACACTTGTTTACATCATAATTATGAGCGACAGAAAAGGCAAAGCACCTTATCTTTACCCTGCAGTTGTTCTTTACCTTATCGGCCTTGTTCTTGTCTTCTTCGCAGATGACAATATTCTCTACTTCATTCTTTCGGCACTCGTTACACTTGTCGGCTACGGACTTCTTATGATTATGCTCGGCGCCGCAGTGCGCGATTTCACTCCCGAGGACAAAACAGGTCAGCTTCAGGGCATCAGAATGATATTCTCTGTTCTTTTGCCGATGCTTATCGGTCCTACGGTTGCCGAAAAAATATCAACCGCATATTCCGCAACAACATATATCAACGATTACGGCGAAACTCTCCCCACTCCCGCACCCCATATCTTCCTTGCATCTGCGGTAATCGGCGTTATCATTGTTATCCCCCTCTATTTCCTTGCAAAAGAATTCAAGAAGCAGAAAGCTCAGCAATAACAAAGAAGGTGTTTCTTAAATGCAAATCATAATTGTCGGTTTGGGAAAACTCGGCACCACAATGACAAAACAGCTTCTGAAAGAAGGTCACAGCATCACCGTTGTTGACACAAACAACGAAAAACTGACCTCGGCTGTTGACACATATGATGTTATGGGTGTCTGCGGCAACGGTGCGACCTGCGAAACCCTTGAAATTGCAGGAGCATCAAAGGCGAAGCTCATTATTGCGGCAACCGCATCGGACGAAATGAACATTCTCTGCTGCCTTATCGCAAACAGAATGGGCACCGAAAACACCATTGCCAGAGTCCGCAATCCCGACTACGCTTCTCAGATGCATTTCCTGAGAAATGAGTTGGGAATAAACATGATTGTTAATCCCGAGTTTGAAACTGCAAACGAAATTTCAAGAATCATCCGTTTTCCCTCTGCGGCAAATCTTGACGCATTTGCCAGGGGCAAAATTGAAATTGCAAGCATAAGAATCCATTCGGATAATCCGCTCTGCGACACGCACCTCTATGACCTTCGCAAAAGAAGCAAGGCAAAGGTGCTTGTCTGCGCAGTGCAGAGAAACGAAGAAGTTTTTATTCCCTCGGGTGATTTTGTTATCCGATGCAATGACACCATAAGCATAACAGGCACAAGAGCCGAGCTCTCGCTTTTCATGAAGCAGACAGGTGTTTATAAACAAAAAATCAAAAATGTTATGATTATCGGCGGCGGCAGAATAGGATATTACCTTTCCAAGCTTCTTTCGGATACAGGCAGAAACATCAAGCTTATTGAGCAGAACGATGCACGATGCCATAACCTTGCAGATATGCTGGACGATGTTACCGTTGTTCACGGTGACGGTACAGACCAGGATTTGCTTGATGAACAGGGTCTTGACAGACAGGATGCCCTTGTTTCCCTTACGGGTATTGACGAAGAAAACATCATTGTTTCAATGTATGCGGAATCAAAAGGCATCAACAAAGTCATAACCAAGGTAAACCGTCATTCATACTCAATCCTCAATGACATCGGCCTTGAAACCGTTGTTTCACCCCAGATTGTAGCAGGTAATCTTGTTACGCGTTATGTCCGCGCGCTTCACAACTCGGCAGGCAATTCTCAGATGCAGACACTTCACAAGCTTGTTAACGGAAAAGTTGAAGCCGTTGAATTTATCGTGCCCGAGGATGCAGGTTACGAAAACATTCCGTTCAAAGATCTTAATCTTCTGCCAAACATCCTTATCGGATGCATCATCCGCAACGGAAAAACCATATTCCCCGGCGGTAATGATGTTATGAAAGCACACGACAGCGTCATTGTTGTTACAGCCGACAGAATCATTGAAGACCTTCACGATATTTTTGTCTGATCAGGTCGGAGGAATTCCATGAATTACAGAATGATATCATACTATATCGGCAGAATTCTGCTTATTGAAGCGCTTCTGCTGGCATTTCCCGCTGTGGGTGCGCTGATTTACAGAGAAAACACATTGCTCTCATTTGCAGTTACAATCGGTGCTCTGACCCTTACGGGTTTCCTCGCCGTCAGGAAAAAGCCTGAAAAAACTTCGATTTATGCCAAGGAAGGCTTTATCTGCGTCTTCCCCAACGCAAGCAGCCGGGGCATGTGGATGATCGAGTGCGATGCGGATATGGTGGAGGAGCTTTATGAGAAGTTGGGGCGACATGGACGATCGGCGATAAAGGCGGTGATTTTGGATCAGGAGATAGTTTCGGGGTTGGGAAATATC
>CALFPM010000072.1 GCA_937919155.1 uncultured Clostridia bacterium | reverse complement strand
CTGTGGATTGGAAGAAAGAGCACCAATGTGTGGTGTTCCTTATCATTCTGTTGACAGTTATTTGAATAAGCTTGTATCACGCGGTTATAAAGTCGCGATTTGTGAACAAGTGGAAGATCCAGCCACAGCAAAAGGGTTGGTAAGACGAGAAGTTGTTCGTATTGTAACGCCAGGTACCAATCTGGATACAACTTCTATGGACGAAACAAAAAACAATTATATTATGTGTATTGTCTATGTAGCAGATCGTTATGGCGTATCGGTAGCGGATGTTACAACAGGCGAATATCTTGTGACAGAAGTAGTAGAAAGTAATAAGCTTTTTGATGAAATATATAAATTTATGCCGTCAGAAATCATTTGTAACGAAGCATTCTATATGAGCGGCATGGATATCAGTGACTTAAAAGAGCGTCTTGGTATCACCGTATATTCCCTTGACCCATGGGATTTTGACGATGCGTTAAATACAAAAGCTTTAAAAGAACATTTTCAGGCAATGACGGCAAGCCCACTGAAGCATATCTTCCCTATTTCAACATAAACGGTGAAAACTGCGGACTGGTTCTCGGTGTCGGTTGGACAGGTCAGTGGATTGCTGATTTAGCGGAAGCAAAAGGCAAAACCGATATTTCTGTTAAGCAAGAGCATCTTGAAGCCTATCTTCTTCCCGGTGAAGAAATCCGTTCACCTCTCGTTTCGCTCAGTTTTTATAACAACCGCAACCCTCTTAAAGGCTTCAATCTTTTCAGAAAATGGATTACCGACAGCGTTTACCCCGAAAATGTGACACAAAATGTTTATACTGTTATGGAAGTTGCAGGCCCATTGTCAACAAGAACATCCGACGAAATAATTGAAATCCTTAACGGAATTGACGATTCGGTTTATAAGCAGACCGATGCATTCTGGATGGATGCAGGATGGTACAGCTACAATGAAGGCTGGTATGACGGAGTCGGCAACTGGACTGTTGATACTTCAAGATACGACAACGGTATATCCGAACTGTCTGATTACGCAAAGAGCAAAGGTCTCGGTCACGTGCTCTGGTATGAACCCGAAAGAGTTTATCCCGGCACTCAATTCCACACAGTCGGCACCGAACACGAGGACTGGCTCATTTCCATCAGCGGCAACGATAACTTCATGTGGAACCTTGCAAACGAAGATGCATTCAAGTTCTATTGCGAATATCTTCTCAATTCGATGAAAGAAAACGGACTCACTGTTTACCGACAGGACTTCAACTTCCCGCCCCTCGAATATTGGGAAAAGGCAGACAATGAGTTTTATGGCGGCAGAACGGGTATCTGCGAAAACCATTATGTTACAAATCTTTATAGATTCCTTGATTATCTGACAGAAAACATTGACGGACTTATTATCGACAACTGCGCATCCGGCGGCAAAAGACTCGATCTTGAAATGACCTACCGCAGCATTGCATTCTGGAGAAGTGACTACAACTGCGCGGTTCATTCCGACCTTTTTGAGGCAACCCAGTCACAGACTTACGGCATTTCATTCTGGCTTCCCGTTTCGGGCACGGCGCTCAATATGGCAAGCGAATATTCCGCAAGGTCAGCGGTTATGCCTCTGATGCTTATGGATTTCTATGCCAACTATTCCGACTTTTTCAATCTTTTCCACGGACAGCGCGATTTGATGACGGGCAATTATTATCCTCTCGATTTCGGCAGTTACGACAAGGGAAAGATGCTCTCCATGCAGTATATGTCGGAAGACGGCAGTGACGGTGTTATATTTATCTATAAGAGAGCCGAAGTCAATAAGAGTGAATATTCCGTTGTCCTCAACGGACTTTCTCCCGATGCTCAGTATGAGATTTCCGATGTTGACGGCATAATCGAAGCAAAAAAATGCACGGGCAGTGAGCTTATGTCGGAGGGTCTGACAATTCCTTTGCCCGATGGCGAAAAAGCGATTATCCTGAATATAGACAAACAATAATACACACAGAAAACTCAGGTCCTGACAGTCCTGAGTTTTTTCTTTTTCGTATTGCAATATGCTTATATGTAAGGTATAATATAAACAAATAATGTCGTGCCTGAGGAGGTAATATTATGAAAAATGCAACAAGAAATGTGCTGAAAAGAATAATTTCGGCAGTGCTTGCATTTGCTGTTTTTGCTTCGGCATCTGTCAGCGCTTTTGCGGCATCAGACCTTATCTCGGAAGAAACAACGGCAAAATCTGTTGAGGTTGCCAAGAAAATTGAGTCTGAGGGAATTGTTCTTCTGGAAAATGAGGATGATATTCTTCCTTTGAAGAACAAAAAAGTCAATGTTTTCGGCGCGGCATCCTGCTCAATTGCGTTTGCAGGTGCGGCAGGCTCGGGTGCGGTGCGCTCATCGGACGCAATCGGCTTTTATGATGCCCTTGACAATGCAGGCATCGAATATAACAAAACCATATATAACCTCTATGCAAACTACACCTGGACAAAATTTGATCTGGGAATTATCGGCTATGTCATAACCGTGCTCAAGCAGTTCTTCGGCGGCGGACAGTCGGAAATGCCCATGAGCAAAATCAGCGACTCGAAAATGGCGGAAGCCGTTGAATTTTCGGACACGGCAATCATTGTTATCGGCAGAGTCGGCACCGAGATGAAAGACCTCAGCGTTGAGCAACTGAATCTGAATGACGATGAAAAAGCGATGATTGACAAGGTGTGCGAAACCTTTGAAAATGTTATCGTTGTGTTCAATATTTCAAACATAATGGATATGTCCTGGCTTGAGGATTATGACAGCATCAAAGCCTCGCTGATAATGTGGCTTCCCGGTGAGGTGGGCACGGACAGTGTGGGCAAGGTGCTTTCGGGCGAGGTCAATCCCTCTGGCAAGCTTGTTGACACGGTATCTTATGATATTGAAGACCATCCCGCTTCCGAGAATTTCGGCAACTTCATGTATACGGGCATTTTCGGAATCCCCAAGTATTTTGTTAATTACAGCGAAGGCATTTATGTGGGTTACAGATATTTCGAAACCTTTGCTCCCGAAAAGGTGATGTATCCTTTCGGCTACGGTCTTTCATTCACCGATTTTGAGTGGACTGTCAATTCCTTTGACTGCGGCGAAGAAAAAATAACCGTTGAAGTCAGCGTGAAAAATATCGGAGATGTTGCAGGCAAGGATGTTGTTCAGGTTTATTTCTCCGCGCCTTTCTATGAGGGCGGAATTGAAAAGAGTGCAATTGAACTTGCCGCATATGCAAAAACAAAAGAGCTTGCACCCGGCAAGAGCGAAACTCTTGTTTGTGAGGCATGTGAGTTCAATGACCATTATCACGAACTTGACCCCAATGTTGCAGTTATTCTCAATGTTGACGAGGATCATCTTGAATTCTTTGAAAATCTTGAGAACATCAAGGCGTCCTTCGGTAAGTTCTGCTCACTCTGCAGTAAAACAGTAATTT
>CALFPM010000071.1 GCA_937919155.1 uncultured Clostridia bacterium | reverse complement strand
AGACCTTGATAAAAAGTTCATCACCGCTCTTTGTGACTCAAAACGCAAACATCTGAATATCGAAATTTCCAAGGCTCAGTCTTAATGGCTGAGCCTTGATTTTTTATATCGATACAAGGGTTATCGATATTGATAATACCGATTGAACATTTTAATAATTCCCAACTCCTTTAAGTTTTGTTAAGATAACTTCGGTCCGAAGAGAGAGGAGGAATTACGGTGGAAAAAGCAGAAATGACTAAAGCTACGTTGGGCAGACTTCCGCACTATCTGCAGTTGTTGCGTGAATTGTCACCGGACGACGTACCGTATATTTCCGCAACCGTAATTGCAAAGAAGCTTTCTCTTGGCGAAGTTCTTGTGCGAAAGGATTTAAGCGTTGTAAGCGGCGCAGGAAAGCCCAAGGTCGGATATAAGACGGTTGACCTGATAAAGAGCATTGAGGCTCATCTCGGTCAGGGTGATATGACAAATGCCGTACTTGTCGGAGCAGGAAAGCTCGGAAAAGCTCTTCTTGAGTTTGACGATTTTGAAGATTACGGTGTAAAAATCATCGCCGCATTCGACTGCAATGAAACGGCAATCCGCTATAACCGTTCAATTGAGATTCTGCCGATGAATGATTTTGATGAATACTGCAAACAAAATAATGTCAGAATCGGAATCATAACTGTTGGCACGGGGTCTGCACAAAACGTGTGTGACAAAATGATTGAAAGCGGAATAACAGCAATCTGGAACTTTGCACCGTGCAACCTTGAAGTGCCTGACGGCATACTTCTCAAACAGGAAAGACTTGCACTCTCACTCGCATATCTTAACAATAAGTTATCAATTATGTAAAACATATTCAGGAGGATAAAAAATGGCTACAAAAACTTACGAAATCATCGACGGCGTTGAAAAGCTCACCGAAGCAATTGCTCGTGTGAGAAAGGCTCAGCAGGTTTTCGCAACCTACACTCAGGAGCAGGTTGACAAGATTTTCCTTGCAGCGGCTTCTGCAGCAAACAAGGCAAGAATCCCCCTCGCAAAAATGGCTGTTGAAGAAACAGGCATGGGTATTGTTGAAGATAAGGTTATCAAGAATAACTACGCTTCAGAATACATCTACAATGCATACAAGGACACAAAGACCTGCGGCATAATCGAAGAGGATAAGGCTTTCGGTATTAAGAAGGTTGCAGATCCCATCGGTGTTATTGCGGCGGTTATTCCCACAACAAACCCCACATCAACCGCAATTTTCAAGTGCCTTCTTGCTCTTAAGACAAGAAATGCTATCATTATCTCTCCGCACCCCAGAGCAAAGAACTGCACAATCGCAGCTGCAAAGCTTGTTCTTGAAGCAGCAGTTGCAGCAGGCGCTCCCGAAGGAATCATCGACTGGATTGATGTTCCCTCACTCGAAATGACAAACACAGTAATGAAGGAAGCAGACATCATCCTTGCAACAGGCGGCCCCGGCATGGTTAAGGCTGCATATTCAAGCGGTAAGCCCGCACTCGGCGTTGGTGCAGGTAACACCCCCGCTATCATCGATGACACCGCGGACATTCTTCTTGCGGTAAACTCTATAATTCATTCCAAGACCTTTGATAACGGTATGATCTGCGCCTCCGAGCAGTCGGTCATCGTGCACACGAACGTCTATGACGCCGTGAAGCGCGAGTTTGCCGCGCGCGGCTGCTATTTCCTCAATCCCGAGGAGACCGAAAAGGTCCGGAAAACCATGCTCATCAACGGCGCGCTGAATGCAAAGATCGTCGGCCAGAAACCCGTCACCATTGCCGCTCTCGCGGGCTTTTCCGTACCCGAGGGAACCAAGATCCTGATCGGTGAGGTCGAGAGCGTAGAGATCTCCGAGGAGTTCGCTCACGAAAAGCTCTCCCCCGTTCTCGCTATGTACAAGGCAAAGACCTTCCAAGAAGCGCTCGACAAGGCAGATAAGCTCGTTGAGGACGGTGGCTTTGGTCACACCTCTTCCCTCTATATCAACGAAATCACCGAAAAAGAAAAGCTCTCCGCTTATATGGCAAGAATGAGAACCTGCCGTATCCTCGTTAACACTCCTTCCGCGCAAGGCGGTATCGGCGACCTTTACAACTTCAAGCTTGCTCCTTCCCTTACGTTGGGTTGCGGCTCTTGGGGCGGTAACAGCGTATCCGAAAACGTAGGTGTTAAGCACCTGTTAAACATTAAAACAGTAGCCGAGAGGAGAGAAAACATGCTTTGGTTCCGCGCACCCGAAAAGGTATATATCAAGAAGGGCTGCCTGCCCATCGCTCTTGACGAGCTTCGCACCGTCAGAGGCGCAAAGAAGGCATTCATCGTAACCGACACCTTCCTGTATCAGAACGGCTACACCAAGCCCATTACCGACAAGCTGGACGAAATGGGCATTCAGCACACCTGCTTCTGGAACGTACAGCCCGATCCCACGCTGGCAAACGCTACCGCAGGTGCTGCGCAGATGGCTGCATTCAAGCCCGACACCATCATCGCGCTGGGCGGCGGCTCTGCTATGGACGCTGCAAAGATCATGTGGGTACTCTACGAGCATCCCGAAGCAGACTTTATGGAT
>CALFPM010000070.1 GCA_937919155.1 uncultured Clostridia bacterium | reverse complement strand
AGCAGCGGATATATTCCAAGCTTTACCGATGCTTTTTTCGAAACGGTATCCGGATTCACAACAACAGGTTCAACCATATTGAAAAGCATTGAAACATTGCCCAAAAGTCTTCTTTTCTGGCGAAGCTTTACCCACTGGATCGGCGGTATGGGTATTCTTGTTTTCGTTATTGCCATTATGCCGAAAACAGAAAGCTCCTCAATGCATGTTATGAGAGCTGAAGTTCCGGGTCCCACGGTGGGCAAGCTTGTTTCCAAGCTTCGAGCTTCCGCAAGAATTCTTTACGGAATTTACTGCGTACTGACTGCCGTTCAGATTATAATGCTTCTCGCAGGCGGTATGCCGCTCTTTGACAGCATAGTAAACTCATTTGCCACTGCAGGCACGGGCGGTTTTGGTGTTCTTAATAACAGCATTGAAGGCTACAACAGCGTTTATTCCGAAATGGTCATTGCAGTATTCATGCTGCTTTTCGGCATAAACTTCAACCTCTACTATATGTTCCTTGTGAAGCAGGGAAAGCAAGCAATAAAAAGCGAAGAACTTCGCTGGTATTTGGGAATTATTGCGGGTTCAACATTGCTCATTGCAATAAGTTTGTTCACCTCCACAAGCAACAACCTGTCCGACTCATTCCGCCTCGCATTTTTCCAGGTTTCATCAATCATCACAACAACAGGTTTTTCCACAGCAAACTTCAACACATGGCCCATGATCACAAGATTTGTTCTTGTTTTTCTGATGTTTATCGGTGCCTGTGCAGGCTCAACCGGCGGCGGTATCAAGGTTTCAAGACTTGTCATTCTTGTTAAAAGCGGACTTCGCGACATCAAGAAAGCAATCAATCCCAGAAGCATTGAAACCGTAAAAATCGACAAAAGAACCGTTGAAGAACCGATTGTAAAAAGCGTTTCCGTTTTCTTTGCAACCTATATGCTTCTTTCGGCGGTATCCATGCTTGTTATCTCGCTTGACGGTTTTGACCTGCAATCCACCTCAACTGCAGTTATTGCCTGCATGAGCAACATCGGACCCGGTCTCGGAGCGGTTGGTCCTTACGGAAATTTTGCAGATTTTTCAATGCTCAGCAAGCTTGTTCTGAGTTTCGATATGCTTGCAGGCAGACTTGAACTCATTCCCATGCTTATGCTTTTCTCACCGTTTGCATGGTCCAAAAAATATTCATAATGCAAAAGCCTTGGATTTCACAATTGAAACCCAAGGCTCTTTTATTTTATTTTTGTTATTTTGTTGCCTTTTACAAGATAGGCATTTCGGGCAATGTCGATTATCGGTTGGTCGTTGAGAGAGTCGGTATAGAAATTTTCTATCACCGCATCGGGATAATATTTTTTGAACATCTTCACCTTGTTTTCACGGAAACAGAAGTTGATAATTCTGAATTCATCCCTATCCGTTTCGGTTGAAATGATGTTCTTGATATTCATCCTTTTTCCCATTTCTTCAAGCACGATATCAAAACCTGCCGAAAGAATAACATCGTCATCTTTTCTGATATACGCATAAAAAGGCTTTATTTTGCAAAGATGCGTATCCCAGAATTTGACTATCTCCCCTTGCAAATCGTCAATTCCCCTGCAATAATTTTCCACAAGCGCGCCGTATTCGTTCAAAGCCTGATCAATGGTTATTTTTCTTGCTTTATATTTAAGCAAAGCCACAAAAACTTTCGGCAAATACGCCACAAGCCTCAGGTCGCGCTTCATAAAATAAAAGAAGAAGTCTATTACAGATTCTCCGCTGTAAATTGTGTTGTCAAAATCATATACATTCATATTATCACCTGTTCTATATTATATCAATCGGAATTTGATTTTTATTTCTTTAAAAGAAATAAGTCGCGAAGTTCTTATATTGAATTTTTATAAAAACGGTGATATAATAAACCGAAAACCAAAAACGGAGAAATAAAAATGAAAACAAAAATCAACGACAGCGGCTTTTACAAAGCCTTTTTCACCATGACGCTGACAATGGCAGTGCAAAATCTGATTGTTTTCGGCGTTAACCTTGCAGACTCGGTTATGATGGGCGCTTACAGCGAAACCGCCCTCAGCGGAGTCGGCATATGCAACAACATTCAGTTCTTTCTCAACATGGCAGCCTCAGGCGTTGCCTCGGGGATGACGGTTATTGCATCTCAGTATTGGGGAAAAAATGAAAAGAAACCAATTTTCAGGGTTTCTGCCGTGGCGATGTGGATAAGCATTGCAATCACCCTGATGATTTTTGCATTTGCTGCCCTTGCGCCTGAAATGCTCATCCGACTTTTCACGGACAAAGATGCCGTCATTGAGCAAGCCGTGCTTTATCTCGATGTCATAAAATATACATATCCCCTTTTCACAATTTCAACAATTCTGCTTTCAATTCTCCGCAGTGTTGAAACGGTCAAAATCGGTTTCTACGTTTCGCTTTCATCCTTCGCAGTAAACATTCTTCTCAACTACATGCTCATTTACGGCAAATTCGGCGCACCTGAAATGGGAATCCGCGGCGCTGCAGTTGCAACTCTTGTTTCAAGAGCAATTGAACTGATTGTTGTTGTGATATACCTTTTATTTATAGATAAAAAGCTTCAGATGAAGGTCAGAGACCTTTTCGCCACCGACAGGCAGATGTTCGGGGATTACTTCAAAACAGGACTCCCCCTGATGATGAGCAGCATTTCCTGGGGCATCGCAATGAGCATTCAGGGCGCAATTATCGGCAGACTCGTTGAAAGTGCAATCGCCGCAAACAGCATTGCAACAACAATTTTCCAGGTTGCAACGGTTGTTGCTTATGCTTCAAGCAACGTTGCCTGCGTTCTCATAGGCAAAACAATCGGCGAAAACAAGCCTCTTGAAATTATCAAGCAGCGCAGCAAAATGCTTCAGCTCATTTTCCTTGCAATCGGCGTTGCATCAAGTGCGGTTCTTCTGCTGACAAAAAATCTTATTATCGATTTCTACAACGCAACACCTCAGACTGTTGACATCACCAACCAATTCATTTGGGTGCTTTGCATAACCATTATCGGCACAGCATATGAAGCCCCCAGCCTTTGCGGAATCGTTTCGGGCGGCGGAGAAACATCGTTCGTCCTGAAAAACGACATAATATTTATGTGGCTGATTGTTCTGCCGCTGAGCATGCTGAGTGCCTTTGTTTTCAAGTGGCCTGTTGTGGTTACGTTCGCCTGTCTTAAGTGCGACCAGGTGCTCAAATGCGCCGTTGCGGTTGTTAAGGTCAATAAATTCAACTGGATTAAAAAAGTTACGAGAGCATAGAAAAAAACCGTGTAATGCAAGTGCGTTACACGGTTATTTTTTGATTATATCCTCTTTTTTCATAAATCTGATGCGGAGTGCGGTTGAAAGATATTTCGCGGTTTGCAAAAAAGAATTGCTTGATTTTCCTTGCTCTCTTGCCCTGCACTCCGTAGGCACTTCAATGAATTCGCAGCCAAGCCGCAGAGGCTTCAGCACAAGCTCAAGCAGAAGCGGAAATTCATTGCTCTCAAAATTGATTGACTTATAGACCTTTGCAGGTGCAATCTGAAACGGGATTGTGTAGTCTGTGAGATTGCCTCCGAAAAGCACGGACAAAAACTTCTGCGCCGCAAAATTCAAAACAAGCTTTGCGGGATTATAGCCGCTGAAATTGCCGCCTTTCATCCATCTTGACGCAGAAACAATAACATCGGGTTCCGACTTTGCAACCTTTATCATTTCGGGGATAAGAGTCACATCCAACGCAAGGTCGGAATCCACCGTTATGCAGTGAGTCCCCTTTGCCATTTCAATCAATTCCTTTATGAATCCCATGCGGGGCAGCACCTGTTTATAAGGTATAACAGGCACATCACAAGGCATGGAGCAAAGCTCATCGATAACCGCTTTGCACTCAGGCGTCACTCTGTCGGGATAACAGATTATTATTTCGGCAAGGTCGCTGTGATTGCAGGTTTCAAGAACGGTCATAACCGTTTTGCGCAGGCTTTCGGTTTCTGTCACCGCACCCGTCAGCACCGACACTTTAAAATCCGCCACAGCTTCACCTCCGAAATCAATCTTTATATTCAACAGTTATATTTTCCCTTGAGTTTGTGCAAAGGGTTGCACTTCTGCGTTTGCCAAACCAGATTATTTCCCTTGCATAGTCCGCCCAGTTATCAACGGATTTTTCAAGAATAATCGAAATTTTGTTGCGCTTTTTCTCAAGAGGCTCATATTTATCGTCATAAATTCTTTGGAAATAGTTATAGAAATCGAAATCCGATTCAAACTCGACTTTATCCGTGCAGGGCAGACGAAGTATTTTCTTCTGATAGTCAAAAAGTGAGCCGTAAATCTCATCATCAACGCCGATAGATTTCACAAAATCCTCAATGTCTTTCCAGAAGACATCGCGATTATAGATAAGGTCAAGGAAAATTCCTTCCTCAAAATACCAACCGACCTTGCTGAAAATATCTTTCTGATAGCACCAGTCGGACACTTCTGTGTTTTCCGTTTTCCAACGGATTTCTTCAAACAACTTGTAAATATATCTGCTTTCATCGCTGAAAATATACTCAAGAAGTCTGTTGTAGAAATCGTAATAACTGATACCCAATTCATACCTTGCATAAATCGCAAAGCAACGGAGCAGACCCAGATGATGGAAACTCTGCAGGCAGACGGAAAACATATTCGCCTTAACCCACATTTCCTTGCTCATATCCTTGGTTTCAACAACAACATCATAATATTCCTGAATGCCGTTGAAATTGGCAGGGTAATGAATTCCGTGCAGGGGCTGACGCTCCCACCTGATGCCGTATTTTTCTTTGTAATCCTTACTTGCGAGGGGTGAATTGCAATAAACCTGACAGGTATAAACCGTCATTGAATTGTGCTGACCGTTTTCAAGCAGGCGGCAAAGACCATTGCAGAAACTGTCATAAGTTTCTCCCGGCATACCGAGAATAAGCTCGGTGTATGTGGGGATTTTCTCCTCCGCATACTTTGCGGTGAGACTTGAATAATGCTCAAGGGTCAGATTTTTTCTGCCTATATTTTCAAGGGTCTGAGGGTCAAGGGACTGATAAGCAAGGGTAACTCCCTTGTCAATGCCGCTGTGATTGAGAATCTTTCCGATTTCAAAAACGGTTTCATCGCTGTTCTTTGCATAGCAAGGCTTGAACACCTGAGGATAACCGTTCTTTTTGTTATAAGCAAGAATAGTATTTGCAATTTCAATATCGCGCTTTTCAATGCCGAAATTCGCATCCGCGCAATAGCAGTAAGGAATTTTATGCTCCGAAATCCATTTGATATCCTGCTCAATTCTTTCCATTGGGAAAAGTCGGATTTTCTTGGTAAAACACCAATCGCAGAATGCACAGGAATAAGGGCAGCCTCTGTTTGTTTCAAGGGTTGCGTGGAAATTAACCTTGGGATATTCCTCGAGCATACGATCGAAAAGACCTGCAGCATAGGGTGAGGGATAGTTTGTGATATCGTAAAGTCTCTTTTTCTCCGTGGTCACGATTCCGCCGTTTTCACGGTATGAAATATCGGGAATTGAGGAAAATCCACTGCCGCTGTCAAGCGCTTTGAGAAGCATTGCAAAAGGCTCTTCGCCCTCAGAATGCATAAGCACATCGATAAATGAATACTGCTCAAGCAGACTTTCGTCATCAGGCACATTATGACCGCCGAAAACAATAACACAGTCAGGATATTTATCTTTTATCATCCTTGCGATGGTAAGATTATACTCCATATTCCAGATATAACAGGAAAAACCAACCACCGCAGGGTCAACTATTTTGTCAAGAGATTCTTCCACCTTGAGGCGCATATAAAGTATATCCGCAAGCTCATATTTTTCGGATATTTCTTTATCTGCCCACGAATATGCAGCAAGACAACCCGCGGCATATGGCAGGTAGGCAATAACCTCGCTGAATGTTACATTTATTTGTAAAAGATAAACTTTCTTTTTATCCATATCGGCTTTTGCACCTCGGTACTTTCGCAGTTATACATACATTATTAAGTATATCACCCGTATATTTTTTTGTCAAGAAAAGCAGCGGATCATCACATAACGCAAAAAGCTTGCATAGGTTTATCACCTATACAAGCTTTGTTTGTTTTTCAGTTTCAGCTTGCGTTGTTCTTGGGATTGGTCACCTTGGGAGGCGGCGCCATCTTTGCACGCTTGCTGTTAGGGTTTCTCTCAATGAGAGGCTCCGCGCCGTCATTGACACTTGCGGCAGTTATGCAGACTCTCTCCACCGTTGGGTCAGAGGGAACATCATACATAACAGACATAAGCACATTTTCAATGATTGAACGCAAACCACGGGCACCCGTCTTTTTCTCAAGTGCCTTATCCGCAATTGCCTCAAGAGCGCTCAAGTCAAAATCAAGCTCAACATCATCAAGCTTGAACAGCTCTTTATACTGCTTCACAACAGCGTTTTTGGGCTTTGTGAGAATCTGAACGAGAGCATCTCTGTCAAGCTCCTGCAGAGTTGTCACAACGGGCAGACGGCCGACAAGCTCGGGAATAATGCCGAACTTCACAAGGTCCTGCTGAACAACCTTGCCCATTATATTCTCCTTGGCTGCCTCGGATTTGCTCTTTATCTGTGCGCCGAAACCGAGAGCTGAACCCTCAGAACGCTTTTCGATTATTTTTTCAATTCCGTCAAATGCACCGCCGCAGATAAACAGAATGTTTGATGTGTCTATCTGAATGAACTCCTGCTGAGGATGCTTTCTGCCGCCCTGAGGAGGAACATTGGCAACCGTGCCTTCAATTATCTTAAGCAATGCCTGCTGAACGCCTTCACCGCTGACGTCTCTTGTGATTGAGGGATTCTCGCTCTTGCGGGCAATCTTATCTATTTCATCAACATAGATAATGCCTCTCTCTGCACGCTCAACATCAAAATCTGCCGCCTGAATTATTCTGAGCAGAATATTCTCAACATCCTCACCTACATAGCCTGCCTCCGTGAGAGTTGTGGCATCCGCAATAGCAAAGGGAACGTCAAGAATTCTTGCAAGAGTCTGGGCAAGCATTGTTTTGCCCACACCGGTGGGACCGAGCAGAAGAATATTGCTCTTCTGAATTTCAACATCGGAAACGCCCTTGCTGCCGATTCGCTTGTAGTGGTTATAAACAGCAACGCTCAGAGCAATCTTTGCAGCTTCCTGACCGATAACATATTCATCAAGCCTTGCTTTGATTTCGTGAGGCTTGGGGAGAGACGCCGAATCAAAATCACTGTGATTGTGAACAGGCTCGGAATCAATTATTGAGCAGCAAAGCTCAACACATTCGTTACAGATGTATACATTAGGGCCTGCTATGAGTTTATCAACCTGGTCCTGTGTTTTGTGGCAGAACGAGCAGGAAACCCTTCTTTCATCATCTCTGGGCATCTTTTGCCTCCTGTGTAAATTTATCTTTTGGCAATAACCTTGTCAACAAGGCCGTATTCCATAGCTTCCTGAGCGGTGAGATAATTATCTCTCTCAGTATCTCTTGCAATCTCTTCAATTGATCTGCCTGTGTTTTCAGCAAGAATTCTGTTCAGCTTTTCTCTTGTCTTGAGGATGTGGTCTGCAACAATCTTGATTTCGGTTGCCTGACCTCTTGCACCGCCGAGAGGCTGATGAATCATAATCTCACTGTTGGGCAGAGCAAATCTCTTTCCCTTTGCGCCCGATGAAAGCAGGAATGCACCCATTGATGCCGCCATACCCATACAAATGGTTGAAACATCGCACTTGATATACTGCATTGTGTCATAGATTGCCATGCCTGCAGTAACCGAACCGCCGGGGCTGTTGATATAAAGGCTGATATCCTTATCGGGATCCTGACTTTCAAGGAAAAGGAGCTGAGCAACAACGATGCTTGCAGTTGTGTCATTCACTTCGTCCGAAAGAACAATGATTCTGTCATTGAGAAGACGCGAAAAAATATCATATGAACGCTCGCCTCTGTTAGTCTGTTCAACAACATAAGGTACTAATGCCATAATAATTCATTCCTTTCTCCGCATTTAAGTATACTTTTTAAAACAGTATATGAATTTTACCATATACCGGATATTTCCGTCAAGCAAATATAAAAAGAGCGTTACAGCTTACACCGTAACGCTCTTTGATGAACATATAAAATTACATCTCTTCGATGAATCTGACGATGTCGCCGACTGTCTCGAACTTCTCAAGTGCATTGTCGGGAACTTCGACTTCGAACTCGTCCTCAAGGCTGATTGCAAGGTCAACGAGGTCAAGGCTGTCTGCACCAAGGTCATCCTTAATGTTGGTGTCCATAGTAACATCGCTCTCCTCAAGCTCAAGCTGCTTGCAGATGATTTCACGTACCTGCTCGAAAGGCATAATAATTTTCCTCCTTACTTTAATTAAACTATGAATAACTTATTAACAAAAATTTGATTGCGTACTTATCTTATAGGGTACAGCACGGTTTGTCAAGTGTTTTGCGTAAAATTATTTTAAAATCAGTTTCCGAAGGTTGAGCTCATATCGCTCTGTACAACCTCTCGTGTAACCTTGACAAATTTCGAACCTTCAATTTTTTCCTGAAGAAGCTTGAAGTAAAGTTCTTTATCAATAGGCAGCTCAACAGTCTTATCAAGCCAGCTTGAAAGGTATGCACAGTTGGAAATTGGAAGGCCGTTGATACCCTCTTCACCTCTGCCGACAAGAGCACCGCCGCGGAGAATGTTATCGCCGAACTGTGTCATTACCTGAACATGCTGTGACCAGGGAGCGGGATCGGGAGTAATTGTATAGGTTGTGGTGTCAATTCTGCCGAAGCCCTCGCCTGCTGTTTCGCAGAACTTCTGACATGATTCGGCAAGCTCGATAACCTCAAGCTCATTGTCGTAGCAATACCAGCAGTATCCGTCCTTGCCGGTTCGTTCAGCGCGACCGCGACCATTGTGACCGCTGACAGGTTCGTCGAACTCAACAAGCGGAACGCCCTTTGAGATGGAGTGAGCGATAACGGTTCCCGTCTTGCCTAAAATGGCGCGAGGTTCATTGCACTTAATACACTTGACTCTGTCGCCAACCTTGAACTTCGATTTTTCAGCCCGGTCAATGAGACGAAGCTGTGAGGGTGAACAACTCCAGCAGTGGCCCTGACGACCGCGACCATTGCCGCTGTGTCCATCGACAAAAGCATGGAACTCAACGAGAATGTTACTATTATCGCAGCCGAAGGTCTCGCAGATAACTACGCCTTCTTCGCCAATAACCATAGGATTGTTGGCGCTTCGAATGCATCTGACAATATCGCCGGGTTCAAAGCTTGCCGCAGGGGTCTCCTCAGCAACTTTCTCAAACATTGCATCAGTCCAGCAGCAACCATCAACACCCTCAACACGATAGCACCAAGGACACACA
>CALFPM010000069.1 GCA_937919155.1 uncultured Clostridia bacterium | reverse complement strand
GTGGCTAAAATATGCCTTTCAAAACCGTATAGAGTTCGAGTCGTTTTACTCTACAGGAAGGACGGTGAATGCAACGGACAACATAAAACGCTTTGGATTTGCGGTGAACAGTCTGACTCCGAGGCTGGGAGAAATGTTCAATGCTCTCGATGTCGCGGATAAGGGCAGAATCCGTGAAATCCGCCTGAGAAGCCGCAAATCTGTTGCCGTGATTACGGATAAAGGAACGGAATTTCTTGCTCCATCGGGCAGACTGACGAGGATATATTCCGACCTTGCGGTGAAAACGGATGAAAAAGAAGTTTCCGAAATATTCAGGCGGCTTTGCGGATATTCCGTTCACAGCTTCAAAGATGCCATAAACAAGGGATACATAACTCTCACGGGCGGTCATCGGGCAGGCGTTGCGGGAACTGCCGTTGCGGAAAACGGTCAGGTGAGTGCCGTGCGCGATATCTGTGCAATAAATCTGCGCATTGCCCGCGAAATAAAAGGTGCCGCAAACGAAATATACAGAAATGAATTTTCAGGCGGACTTAAGTCGCTCATAATCGCAGGCCCTCCGTCAAGCGGAAAAACAACCGTTCTCCGCGACCTTGTCCGTCAGCTTTCAGGCGAGGAGAGAGGTGTGTTCTTCAAATCCTTTGTGTGTGATGAAAGGGGCGAACTTGCCGCCTGCCTTTCGGGGATTGAACAGAACGATATGGGAATCAACAGCGATGTGATCACATCTTATCCGAAAGCTGAGGGAATACTGATAGGCTTGCGTTCGTTTTCTCCCGATATAATTATCTGTGACGAAATTGCAACGGAGGAGGAGGCGCGTGCGGTTGAGGCGGGAGTCAACAGCGGAGTCTGCTTTGCTCTGAGTATTCACGCCAGAGACGAGCAGGAACTTAAGACAAAACCGATTCTCCGCAGAATTCTCTCCACGGGAGCATTTCCGAGAATAGTTATTCTTTCCGCAACAGATGTGGGGAAGACCGTCAAAACCGTTGAGGCAGGTGAGATTTTTGCTTAAGCTTACGGCGATTATGCTGCTCGGTGCAGGCTTTGTGTGCGGCGGCAGATACCTTGCGGCAAGCTATATAAATCAAACGGAGTTTATGCGCGATGTTCTGCTGATGATTTCGGTCATCCGCACCCGTCTGCGTTACGACTGTCTGCCCGTTTCCGATCTGCTGAGAGTGCTTTGCGGCACGGACAAACTGAAAAAAACAGATTTTTTATTCCGTTGTCTTGAGGGCGTGAATTCAGGAGAACCGTTTCCCGAGGCGTGGAGAAATTCCGTTGAATCGGACAGCAGACTGTGCAGGCTTCTCGGCAACAGAAAAGATGATTTTATCCGTCTGGGTGCGGAGATAGGCGCAACCGATGTTGAGGGTCAGATGAGCTGCTGTGAATATTATGAGCAGATTTTTGAAAAAGAGCTCACTTTGCGTGAAGAAAACGAGAAAAAATATAAAAAGCTGTATCCGTTGCTCGGGCTTATGCTCGGGATATCAGCGGTGATTATCATTGTCTGAGGTGTGTTTTTATGGATTTTACCGTTGTTATTAAAATTGCGGCTGTGGGGATTATTGTTGCAATTCTGAATTCAATTCTTGCGCGTGCGGGGCGTGATGACTATGCGCTGATAACAATTCTTGCAGGTATAGTTGTTGTTCTTATGATGCTTGTGCCGCAGTTTGCCGATTTGCTGGATACCGTCAAATCCATAGTGGATTTCTGATATGGATATAGTGAAAATTGCCTTTGTCGGTATCTTGACCGTGCTGACGTATGCATTGCTCCGAAATATAAAGCCCGAAATTGCTCCTCTTGTTGCGCTGGGCGGTGCGGGAATAATTTTTCTTGCTTTGAGCGGCAGCTTGCTTGAAGTTTCGGGCGGTATGGATGAAATGATGACTCTTGCGGGGCTGGATAAAGAGAATGTTTCTTTGCTTTTGAAAGCTCTGGGCATCTGCGTTGTAACACAGTTTGCGGCAGATATTTGCTATGATAATTCGTGTTCTTCTGTTGCAGCGGCGGTTGAGCTTTCGGGCAGGGTAGGGGCACTGATACTTGCGTTTCCTATGCTTGAAACCGTTGCAAGCCTCGGGATTGGACTGATAAACGGATGAAAAAACTTGCGGGAATAACAGCGGTAATTATAATATTTTTAATTTTTAACATAAGAGCATATGCGGTAAATACTGACGGATATTTAAAAGACGGTCTTGAAGCCAGCGGAATTTATGAACTTACCGAATAT
>CALFPM010000068.1 GCA_937919155.1 uncultured Clostridia bacterium | reverse complement strand
TTCTCTGTCAATATCCATATTCTTTGCTCCTGTAAATCTGAAAACTCCAATCTTTTAGCTCTCTATTCTTTATAACTCCGGAAGCTCTGCTTTTCTGATAAATGCTTACACTATATCTACCTTCATACCTTCTTTATCCGCAGATTTCATCTCAGCCATAATGATCTTAATAGAATCCTCACAGTCAACCGGCATACATTCTGTTACCGGAAGGCCTTTACTTAAACGATCTGTAAAATATACAATTTCATTGTGCCAGGAATCAAATGGCAGCTTCTCAGACAAATCCGTTACACTTCCGTCATTCAATACCTTTACAAATGTTTCCCGTCCCGGAGAGCGGTCAATGTAAATGTAACCCTTCTCGCAGTTTACACGGAAGGAACGGGTATTATATTTATTTTCATGTAAAATCCAGCTACAGGAAGCATGTACAAAAACACCGTCTCCATACATATAATTTACGGACATATTGTCATATCCACCCTTAGTAATATAAGAGCCTGCCACTGCACTGACTGCCTTTGGCATACCGAAAATCCACTGCCAGAGGTCAAGGTTGTGGGGGCACTGATTAAGCAGCACGCCGCCGCCTTCGCCCTTCCAGGTTGCGCGCCATCCGCCTGAATTGTAATATGCCTGTGTTCTGTACCAATCGGTGATAATCCAGCTTACGCGTCTGATTTCGCCAAGCTCACCGCTCTGAATGATTTCGCGCATCTTTCTGTAAACACAGTTTGTGCGCTGGTTATACATAATGCCGAACACAAGGTCTGTCTTTGCGGCAGCCTCGTTCATTTCACGAACCTGTTTTGTGTAAACACCTGCAGGTTTTTCAGTGAGAACATGAACGCCTTTGCTGAATGCATACTGTGCAATGGGTGAGTGGTCATAGTGAGGAGTTGCGATGAGTGCAACATCAACCTCACCGCTGTCAATAAGTGCCTCTGCACTGTCAAATGTCTTGAGTGAGGGCATAGCCTTCTTTGCGGCGTCAAGTCTTGCAGGGTCAATATCCGCAACGGCAGTGATGCGAAGCTCCTTGTGGTTGCCGCTGAGATGCATATTGACATGTGACATACCCATATTACCCACACCGATGATGCCGAATCTTACGGGCTGAATTTCTTTTTCAATAATATTGTGGATTGCTGTGCAAGCGGCGGCAAATGAAGTCATATTGTCGGGATAAACGAACTTTTTGTTCATTGCGTTTGCCGTTGCATCGTCAGGTTCAAGGTTGTCAAGACCCTCAAAGACTCTCAGGTGAGGCTCAACTGAAAGGAAATAAACGCCTTCCTTATTGTCAAGCATTCTCATAATCTCAACAAGGTGACCGTCACCCTCGCCTGCGGGCACAACGGTATCAATTTCTGCAATGCAATCCTTAACATGGAAATATGTAACATAATCCTGAAGGAGTTTAAAGCCTTCAAGAGTATCTGAACCGCACTGAATGTAGTTTGAGGGGTCGAAGATGCAACCCATTCTGTCGCCGAAATGCTCGGCAAGCTCAAGGCATCTCTCGGTTATGTCGCCGTAAATGCCTTTTTCATTTTCGTGGCAGCAAAGAATACCGTGCTTGTTTGAATAGTCAACCATTGCGGTAAGTCTTGCATAAACCTCATCTTTATATTCTTCACGGCTCTGACCTTTTGTGAAGAAGAAGCTGAACATTCTGATGTATTTTGTTTCAAGCACCTTGGCAACTTCAACAGTCTGCTTGAAAGCCTCGAAATGAGGTGCAAAATCATCATCAATTTCGATTTTGCCGTAATGAGAGCCGATTGAAGAAACTTTCATTCCGTTGTCATCAAGAAGCTTTTTCAGCTCTTTTGCTTCCTCAACTGTAAAATTGGAAATGTTTTTTCCGTTAACATTTCTCAGCTCGATATACTCGATTCCGTTTGCTTTGCAGGCGGCTATCTGCTCAATAATATCGGGCGATGCCTCGTCTGCAAAAGCGGAGAATAAAAACTTTGCCATAATTCTGCCTCCTGATTAAATTTTTTTATTAATCAAAATAATTTTAACATTTTTTTATAATATTTCAAGTAAATAATAAAAATAATTAAACAAATTTACAAATCTGCATAGCGAGGCATTATTGACACGAAAAAAATCATGATGTAAAATTAAATCATACTGAACCGAAAGGGGATTTATATGAAGAAAATCATAGCTTTTATCACCGCAATGGTGATGATTCTCGGAGTTTTTGCGCTTCCCGCAAATGCCGCAGAAATTAAAAACGGAAAAACAAATTATCCTTACATATTTGTCCACGGCATGGGCGGTTGGGGCAGCGAAACTCCGTATTATTCACTTTCGCCCTATTGGGGCGGCGGACTTCTGCCCGGCTCGGATGTGGATATTGTCAGAATTCTGAATGAAAACGGTGTTGAGGCTTATGCACCGTCTGTGGGACCTCTCAGCAGTGCGTGGGACAGAGCCTGCGAGCTTTATGCGCAGCTTACGGGCACTGTTGTTGACTATGGTAAAGCGCATTCAGAAGCTCACGGTCACGACAGATACGGCTTCAGCTATGTGGGCAAAGCAACAATGGGCGAGCCTTGGAATTTAAAGGACAAAATCAATCTTGTGGGTCATTCTTTCGGCGGAGCAACGGTGAGGCTTTTCACATCGCTTCTTGCTTACGGTGATGCCGATGAAATTGCCGCAACGGGCAAGGACACAAGTCCTCTTTTCACGGGCGGACATAATTGCGTTCATTCCTGCATAACACTTTCCGCACCTCACAACGGTTCTCAGGTTGCAAATCAGCTTGTTGACCCTCAGTGGACAATGACTCTCATGGCAACGGCACTGAATATGATCGGCATGATTTTCGGTAATGAATTTCTTGTTTTCTCGTTTCAGCTCGGGCATATGGGACTCACACCCGAACAGGATGAATTCCGCGCATTTATCAGTGCAGACGGAATAAAGAGCTATTGCAATACTAATGATAACTGCGGCTATGATATGACTCTCAGGGGTGCGGCGGAGCTTAATGAAAAAATAAAACTTTCCCCCGACACATATTATTATTCTTACACCACCGAAAACACCTGGAGCATATCCGAAATGAAGCTTCCCGATAAAGGACTCAGCCTGATTTTCTATATTTCCTCAATGATGCTTGATTCAACCAAAGGAAAAACAATTGACGGAATCAAGATAGAGGGCGATTGGGCGCTGAATGACGGAATTGTGCCTCTGGCATCAGCAAGATATCCCTCTTGTGATGAGAAAACCGCCCTCAGCTATGAGAATGAAATAGAAGAGGGAAACAAGATAAAATCAGGCAGATGGTATTATTTTGATACAATGCACGGCATGGACCATTTCGATTTCTGCGGCACAAAGGATTACCCCGAAGGCTTTGAAGAATTCTATTTCGGAATGGTAAACACTGCAAACAGCAGATAAAAAACAACAAAGGAGCTGTCCTTGAGGGCAGCTCCTTTTTGCATGTAAATATGGAATTATTCGGCATCGTCAGCGTTTTCCCAGTTGTGCCAAACCGCCTGAACGTCATCGTTATCCTCAAACATTTCAAGCATTTTTGCCATGCTCTTGATGTCATCGGGATTTGTGAGTGCGGTGTATGTTGAGGGAACATATTCAACCTCTGCAGAAACAAAAGCATAGCCTTTTGCTTCAAGGTCTTCTCTTACTGCACCGCAGTCGTTGGGCTCTGTTCTGATTTCAAAAACGCCTTCGTCATCAGTGATAAAGTCTGTTGCGCCTGCTTCAAGTGCATCTTCCATAAGCTTGTCTTCGTCAACACCCTCTGCTTCAACAACAAGAACGCCCTGCTTTGAGAACATGAATGAAACGCAGCCGCTCTGACCCATGTTTCCGCCGTATTTGTCAAAATAGTGACGAACATCGCCTGCAGTTCTGTTGCGGTTGTCTGTGAGTGCTTCAACGATAACTGCAACGCCTGAAGGGCCGTAGCCTTCGTATACGATTTCTTCGTAGTCTGCGCCGCCTGTTTCGCCTGCAGCCTTTTTGATGATTCTTTCGATGTTGTCGTTGGGAACGTTGTTTGCCTTTGCCTTTGCGATAACATCCTTAAGCTTTGAGTTTGATGCGGGGTCGGGACCGCCTTCGCGGACTACAACTGCAATTTCTCTGCCGATTTTTGTGAAAATCTTGGCTCTCTGATTATCTGTTTTTTCTTTTTTGCGCTTGATAGTGCTCCATTTTGAATGGCCTGACATTTATAAAACCTCGCTTTTTGAAATTTCAACCTTAATATTATATAACAGTGACACAGTTGTTGTCAAGAATTATTCATATAAACGCCACAGTTCGAGCTCTGTGCCGTCAACGAAATCAGGCTCGTTTTCATATTCTTTCACAAATTCATCGGAAAGCTCTGCGTTGAATTCAAGAGCTTCTCGCTTGATGTCAAAGCAATAAACCGTACCGTCCTCGCACTCAAGTCTGAGCACTTTGTCTGCAACGGAATATGTACCTTTGTCTATGCGGTTTGCTATTGCGGTGTAGATGAATGAAAATGTGCCGTTCTCGCGGAGTGCCAATCGGGGATACTGTTCATCCTCCATGCGGTAAACCGCAGGCTCGATGCTGTCCTTGCTTACGGGTGTGCAGGCGGCAAGGCAGAAAAGCATGACCGCCGCAAGAATGAATGATAAAATTCTTTTCATAAATTTTCTCCTTTATATGGATTTATTGAAGCCTTTTCCGAGAATTTCGTTGGCTTCGCTTATTATCGTGAATGTTTTATCGTCAACACTTTTCACAGTGTTGAGAATGCCCGAAACCTCGTGCTTTCTTGCAACGCAGATAAGCACATTTTTGTCATTTCCCGTGTAAGCGCCTTTTGCAGGCACGATGGAAACGCCTCTGGGTGATGATGAAATAATTGCTTTGGAAACTTCGTCTGCCTTTTCGGTGACAATCATCAGCATCTTGCCGTTGCCCGTGCCGTAAATCATTGTGTCGATAACCTTGGTGCTCACATAAATGATGATGATAGCGTAAAGACCGCTTTCAATGCTTCCGAAAACAAGCATACCTGCGGTCACAACAAGTGCATCCGCCGCAAGCACGACCTTGCCGACCGTAATGTGTGGGAAACGCTTATGCACAAGCCTTGCAACAATATCTGTGCCGCCGCTTGTTGCTCCTGTTATCATAATCATGCCAAGACCTGCGCCCTGGAAAAGACCGCAGAATATGGCAGCAAGGAGCTTGTCACCCGTGTACTGAGGGATTCCGATGAGTGCAAGCACATCAAGCGCCGTTGAAAGCACAACGGTGACCCACAGAGTCCTTGCCACAAGCTGTCTGCCGAGATAAATCCACATCAGTATGAGCAGGGGAATGTTGAGCACAAGGTTTGCAGTACCCACGGGGAAATCGAAAAGGTAATTGAGGATAACCGCAACGCCCGTAACGCCGCTTTGTGCAATTTCGTTGGGAACAGAAAAACTGTTGACTCCGATTGAGTAAAGAACACAGCCTGCAAGCCATATTCCGTTGTTTTTCAAAAGCTCAATTGCTTTCTCTTTTTTCATAGTATCTCTCCGATTTATTCGCATTTCATAGCGTTAAAAAGTTCGATTATTCTTTCGTTTTGTCCCTTAAGATAGAGCCAGCCGAAAAGGCTCTCAAGACCTGTTGCGTAGTGATAATCCGCGCTGGATGCATTTTTTGGGATTCCGCCTGTATGGGCATTTCTTCCCCTTTTGAAAACTGCGGTTTCATCTTCCGTCAGAATGGGAAGAACTTTTTTTATGCTCTCAGCCTGAGCTGCCGCACACACCTTTTTGCTTGCCATATTGTGCAAAGCATTGACGGGTCTGTTTGCCTCGCACACAAGCTCGCTCCTTGTGAGCAGGTCAAATACCGTATCACCAACAAAAGCAAGGGTCAGGGGACTGAGAGATGCAACATTTACATTTTTTTCAATCAGTAAATCCAAAATTCATACCCCTCAATCAGTTAACAAAATCAAATTCAAGGTCATAAATGGAAACGGTGTCGCCCTCGTTTATGCCTCTTTCGCGCAGAGCTTCAATGATTCCGCTTGAGATAAGAATTCTCTGGAAATACTGCAGGGATTCATAGTCATCAAGGTCAGTGCGCTGAAGAATTTTAAGAAGCCAGGGAGCTTCAACAATGTAAATATCGCCTTCAACACGGATTGTGAAACCTTTGTCTGCCTGCTTTTCAAACATTTCGAGGGGGATAACCTCTGCTTCATAATGCTTGATGGGGGGCAGGGTCTGAAGCTTGTTCCACACAGCGCTGATAAGTTCGCTTGTGCCCTCAAGAATGGGGGCGCACATCGTGTGGTACTCATAGCCTCTTTCTGTGAAATATTTTTCAAGCCTTGCAAGCTGTTCATCGTCTGCAAGGTCAATTTTGTTGGCGCAGACAATCTGAGGACGCTTCGCAAGCTCGGGGTCGAATTTTTCAAGCTCCTTGTTGATGATTTCAAAATCTTCGATGGGGTCTCTGCCTTCGCTGCCTGCGGCATCAACAATGTGAACAAGCAGTCTGCAACGGTCAACGTGGCGGAGAAATTCGTGACCGAGACCGACTCCGTCACCTGCGCCCTCAATCAGACCGGGAATATCCGCCATAACAAATGAGCTTCCCTCACCCAACGAAACAACACCGAGCACGGGAGTTATGGTGGTGAAATGATAGTTTGCAATGATGGGTTTTGCCTGACTCACAACAGAAACAAGGGTTGACTTGCCAACGTTGGGGAAACCGAGCAGACCAACATCTGCGAGGAGCTTAAGCTCAAGGCTGACTTCCCATTCCTCGCCGGGAGTGCCGCTTTTTGCAAAACGGGGCACCTGCCTTGTGGGTGTTGCGAAGTGGGGATTACCCCAGCCGCCTCTGCCGCCTTTTGCGGCAATGAAAGGCTCGCTGCCTGACATATCAGCCATCACCGCGCCGCTTTCAACCTCTCTGATTATTGTGCCGCGGGGCACCTTGATTATGAGGTCCTCGCCGCCCTTGCCGTTTTTGCGTCCGCCTGAGCCGTTTTCGCCGTTGGCAGCGGTGTATTTTCTCTTGTAGCGGAAGTCAGCAAGAGTTGCAAGGTTATCGTCAACCTGAAAAACTATGTTGCCGCCTTTGCCGCCGTCACCGCCGTCAGGACCGCCTGCGGAGACATATTTTTCTCTGCGGAAAGTAACGGCACCGTTGCCGCCGTTGCCTGCCTTTATTTTAATTTTCGCAATATCTACAAACATATTATTAGTCCTTTGCCTTTTCTGAATTTCAGACATACATCTGCATTCTAAATTATACCCTATAAAAACAAGTTTTACAATAGATTTTTTCTCCACTTCTTTTAAAATATTATAATATTTACAAATAATTCACTACCATTTTCTAAAAAAGTGTGATATACTGTAGGATGAATTAGAATCGAGTAGTATGGGCAGGTGAAACTGTGGCTGTAAAAATCAGTGGAATCGCAAAGGGAAGCTTTGCGGAAAAAAAGAGAATAAGCGTGGGCGACAGGCTCATAAGCATAAACGGAAATGCCGTCAACGATGTGCTGGACTATCGCTTTTATCTTAACGAAACAAAGCTTGTGCTTGCCATTGAATCTGCGGACGGCAAATCAAAAGTCGTGATGATAAAAAAAGGTGAGTTTGAGGATATCGGTCTTGAGTTTGAAACTTACCTTATGGACAAGCAGAGAAGCTGCAAAAACAAATGCATTTTCTGTTTCATAGACCAGCTTCCCAAAGGTTTGCGCAAAAGCCTTTACTTCAAGGATGACGATTCAAGGCTTTCGTTCCTTTTCGGCAATTACATCACGCTCACCAATCTTACGGATTCCGAGGCTGAGCGTATAATCAGAATGCATATCAGTCCCGTCAATGTTTCGGTGCAGACGATGAACCCCGAACTTCGTGTTAAGATGATGGCAAACCCCAAGGCAGGGGAATCGCTGAAATATCTGAAACAGTTTGCGGATGCAGGAATAGCGCTCAACACTCAGCTTGTGCTTTGCCCCGGAATAAATGACGGTGCGGAGCTTGAATTCAGTCTTAATGAGCTTGCAAAGTTTTACCCTGCGGTGCAGAGCATTGCGGCTGTGCCTGTCGGTCTTTCCGACCACAGAGAGGGACTTTACCCCCTTGAGCCTTACACAAAAGAAACGGCAGGAGAGGTTATTGATCTGATTGACCGCTTCAATGAAAAGTTCAGGAATACTCACGGCGAGATAATTGCTTATGCGGCAGATGAATTCTATCTGAAGGCGCAGAGAGAAATGCCCGATGAGGATTATTATAACGGCTTCCCTCAGCTTGAAAACGGCGTGGGAATGTGGACGCTCCTTAAATCGGAATTTGAGGCGGCACTTGATGAATGCGAAATAAACTCCCTTGACCGCAAGGTAACGGTTGTTACGGGTGAGGCGGCATATCCGCTGATAAAAGAACTTGCGGAAAAAGCGGAGAAAAAAATCAGGGGTCTTGCAGTGCAGGTTGTGCCTGCAAAGAACAGGCTTCTGGGCAGCATGATAACAGTTTCGGGTTTGCTCTGCGGCGCGGATATTGCGGCGGCGGTTGAGGAACTTGAACTTGGTGATGAGCTTATTATTCCGCCGAACTGTCTGCGCAGTGAGGGGGATATGTTCCTTGATGATATGACCGTTGAGGAACTTTCGGATAAATTGAAAATAAAAGTTACACAAAACGGACCAGGCGGAGAGGACCTGCTCTCTGCATTGACAGGAGGGAAATGAAATGTCTAATGTTGTGGCTATTGTCGGCAGACCAAATGTCGGCAAATCAACGCTTTTTAATAAGCTTGTAGGCGCAAGACTTTCAATCGTTGATGACACTCCCGGCGTTACAAGGGACAGAATCTACGGTGAATGCGAATGGCTTAACAAGCATTTTTTGCTTATCGATACGGGTGGTATCGAGCCTTATTCGGATGATATCATTCTCAAGCAGATGAGAAGGCAGGCTCAGCTTGCCATTGACAGCGCAAATGTAATTATCCTTGTTACGGATATCCGTTCAGGTGTTGTTGCAACGGACAGCGAAGTTGCGGCGATGCTTCAGAAGAGCGGAAAGCCCATTATTCTTTGCGTCAATAAATGTGACACTCCGGGTGAATTGCCCCCCGATTTCTATGAATTCTATAACCTCGGTCTTGGCGACCCTATTCCCGTTTCATCCGTTCACGGTATGGGTACGGGCGATTTGCTTGACGAAGTGCTTAAGTATCTTCCCGATGACGGTGAAGAAAGCGAAGAAGATGAAGCAATCAAGGTTGCGGTTATCGGCAAACCCAATGCAGGCAAATCATCGCTTGTTAATGCTGTTCTTGGCGAGGACAGAATGATTGTTTCCGATATTGCAGGCACAACAAGAGATGCAACGGACTCAATTGTTGAAAATAATTTCGGTAAGTTTGTGTTTATTGACACGGCAGGTCTGCGCCGCAAAAGCAAGGTGTATGACCAGATTGAAAAATACTCTGTTATCAGAGCGAGAATGGCGGTTGAGAGAGCTCATGTCTGCGTTATTATGATTGATGCAACGGAAGGCTTCACCGAGCAGGATTCAAAGGTTGCAGGCATTGCTCACGAAATGGGCAAGGGATGCATCATTGCCGTCAATAAATGGGATGCCGTTGAAAAAGACGGCAAAACAATGGATTCAATGAGAAAGCAGCTTATGAAGGATTTCTCATTTATGTCCTATGCACCCATCATCTTTATTTCTGCAAAAGAGAAAATCAGACTTGACCGACTGTTTGAACTCATCAAGTTTGTTGATACACAGAACGCAATGCGAATTTCAACAGGTAAACTCAACGATGTTCTTGCAGATGCAACCGCAAGAGTTCAGCCTCCTACGGATAAGGGTAAGCGTCTCAAGATTTACTATATGACTCAGGCTTCAACAAGACCGCCGACATTCGTGTGCTTTGTCAACAATGCGGAGCTTTTCCATTACAGCTATCAGCGTTATCTTGACAATCAGATAAGAGAAGTTTTCGGTCTTGAGGGAACACCCACAAGAATGGTAGTGCGCGAAAGAGAGTCAAACAAGAAATGATAGTTTTGGGAATAGACCCCGGCTACGCCATAGTCGGTTACGGTGTTGTGGAGTATCACAACAACCATTTCAGGGTGCTTGATTACGGCGCAATAACCACCGAGGCACACACACCTTTCAACGAAAGGCTTGAGCGCATCTATGACTGCGCTTGCATGCTTATTGACAGATATAAGCCCGAGGCAATGGCTATTGAAAAGCTTTTTTTCAACACCAACCAGAAAACCGCTATTGATGTTGCTCAGGCAAGAGGCACACTCGTGCTTGCGGCGCAGAAGGCAAAAATGCCGATTTATGAATATACACCTTTGCAGGTGAAGCAGAGCGTTGTAGGCTACGGCAGGGCGGAGAAAAAGCAGGTGCAGGAAATGACAAGGGTTATGCTTAACCTTGAAAAAATTCCCAAGCCCGATGACGCCGCCGATGCCCTTGCAATGGCAATCTGTCATTGCCACAGTGCAGGCTCGCTGATAGGTTCACTGCGTCTGCGATAAACCTGCAGAAATCAGAAACAGAGGAATAACTTATGTTTTACAGCTTAACAGGCAAAATTATATTTGCGGATGAAAACAGCGTTGCGCTTGAGTGCAGCGGCGTTGCGTTCAGACTTTTTGCAACGGGCAATACCCTGCGCAAATGCACCGTGGGCGAGGTGCAGACCCTTTTCACTCATCTCAATGTGCGTGAGGATGCCCTTGACCTTTTCGGCTTTGCGGATAAAAATGAGCTTGATTGCTTCAAAATGCTTACGGGCGTCTCGGGCGTTGGCCCCAAGGCGGCGCTTGCGATTCTTTCGCAGCTTACTCCCGATATGCTTGCCGTCAGTGTTGCTGGCGGCGATGTGAAGGCAATTACCGCAGCTCAGGGCGTAGGACCCAAAATCGCACAGAGAGTGGTGCTGGAGCTTAAGGGCAAGCTTGATTCATTTGCCACAAGCTCGGAATCTCTCGGTAACATTGCGGCGGCGCAGAAAGCAACCGTCAGCTATGCAGGCGAGGATGCGGTCAATGCCCTTGTTATGCTTGGCTACAGTAAATCCGAGGCAAGCATTGCCGTTGGCAGACTTGACGGCAACCTTTCAACGGAAGAAATGATAAAGCAGGCGCTCAAAACCCTTGCAAAGAATTTTTAAAGGAGGATGAATTATGGATTTTGATATGGAAAACAGAATTGTATCTGCCGAATACTCATCCTCGGAAGATAACGACATAGAAGTTTCCCTGCGACCCAAATCACTGGATGAATATATAGGTCAGGATAAGGCGAAGGAAAACCTTTCGATTTATATAGAGGCGGCGCGCCGCAGAAGCGAGCCTCTTGACCATGTTTTGCTTTATGGCCCTCCCGGTCTCGGAAAAACAACCCTTGCAGGCATTATCGCCAACGAAATGGGTGTTAATTTTCGTGTAACAAGCGGCCCTGCAATTGAAAAGCCGGGTGACCTTGCAGCATTGCTGACCAATCTCAACGAGGGCGATGTGCTTTTCATTGACGAAATTCACCGTCTTTCAAGAGCGGTTGAAGAAGTGCTTTACCCTGCGATGGAGGATAATGTGCTTGATATCATTATCGGCAAAGGTCCTTCGGCACGCTCAATCCGTCTTGACCTCCATAAATTCACCCTTGTAGGCGCAACCACAAGGGCAGGTCAGCTCAGCGCACCTCTGCGTGACAGATTCGGTGTTATTCTCCGTCTTGAGCTTTACACTCCCGAGCAGCTTTCAAGCATTGTCAACAGAAGCGCAGGTATTCTCGGCATTGATATTGACCCCGATGGTGCGCTTGAAATCGCATCACGCTCAAGAGGTACACCCCGTATAGCAAACCGTCTGCTCAAGCGAGCAAGGGATTTTGCTCAGGTTGTGTGTGACGGCTCAATTACAAAAGAAGCTTCGTCACTTGCTCTTGACAGAATGGAAATCGATAAGCTTGGTCTTGATTCCATCGACAGACTCATACTTAAAACAATGATAAAGAATTATAACGGCGGTCCCGTGGGACTTGAAACCATCGCGGCGGCAATCGGTGAAGAAGCCGTGACTATAGAAGATGTATACGAGCCTTACCTTATGCAAATCGGCTTTCTGAGCCGTACACCCCGAGGCAGAATGGTAACTCCCGCAGGTTATGCTCATCTGGGCATCCCGATGCCGGGACAGCAGAGATTGGATGTGTAAATTATGAGAAAAGCAGATAATTGGCTTGATTATGAGCTTATAGATTGTTCCGATGGCGAAAGACTTGAAAGATGGGGCGATATTATCCTTGTGCGTCCCGACCCTCAGGTTATATGGAAAACGCCCAAGGAAAATCCTCTTTGGTATAATCCCCACGCCATCTACAACCGTTCAAATACGGGCGGCGGCAGTTGGAGAGTCTACAAGAAAATGCCTGATGTGTGGCAGATAGGTCTTGATGAGCTTAAGTTCAATATCAAAACGATGGGCTTCAAGCACACGGGTCTTTTCCCCGAGCAGGCTGTCAACTGGCAGATGACGGCGGATATAATAAAGAATGCAGGCAGACCCGTAAAAGTGCTTAATCTTTTTGCTTACACGGGCGGCGCAACAGTTGCGGCGCTTAAGGCAGGTGCAAGCGTAACTCACGTTGATGCTTCAAAGGGTATGACCCTCTGGGCAAAGGAAAATGCGGCGGCAAGCAAGCTTTCCGATGCCCCCGTGCGTTGGCTTGTGGATGACTGCATCAAGTTTGTTCAGCGTGAAATCAGACGCGGTAACAAATACGATATTATCATTATGGACCCTCCCTCATACGGCAGAGGTCCCGGCGGCGAAGTGTGGAAGCTTGAAAACGAGGTTTATGATTTTGTTGACCTTTGCTCACAGCTTCTTTACGAAGATTCCCTTATGGTGCTGATTAATTCCTACACAACGGGTCTTTCACCCAGCGTTATGGAATATATTCTCGGTGAAACCGTGCAGAAGCAGTTCGGCGGCACAACCGAGAGCGATGAAATCGGCATACCTGTTTCATCAAAGCCCGGCAGAGTTCTTCCCTGCGGTGCAAGTGCGATATGGAAAGGTAAGAATGTGAAATAAGAGGGGTACTGATTTTGAAATTAAGGCATATTTTAGATTTGGCAGTTTTGTTTATTATCGGACTTTTTATGATAAGCCGCCTTGGGGGAATAGGCAAACTCATAGGATTTTTGTTTATTGCCACAGGTGTAATTTTTCTTTTGCTTTTGCTTAAGGATGCAGGTGTTATCAAAAAGCATCAGAAAAAGCAGGAAGATGAAATTGACGAAAGAGATGCTGAAATAATCAGACACGCGGAAGAAATTGAAAAGCTTGAAAAATACGATGTTGACAGCGGACTTGATTACTGTGCCCATTGCGGAAATTATTCCGTGAAAGACGGCAGATGCGAAGTCTGCGGCGAAAAAACGGCAGAATAACTTCCCCTTGGTCGGCAGAAAAGGAGTGGATTCAATGAAAAGCATAAAACCGGGCAGAGGACCGTCATTTATGGGCGGAATTGTTGGAATTGCGGTGGCACTTTTCGGAGTGTTCTGGACTGTTATGGCGATTTCAATAGGTGCGTGGTTTATGGCACCTTTCGGAATAATATTCGTTGTTATTGCAGTTGTTCAGACAATTTATAATTTCAAGAACGCAACAGGTAAAAACCGCTATTCCGAATATGATATAACCGATGAAAACGAAGAAGCTGACCCTTGGGATGAGAAATTCGGCAGAATTAATACGGGCAAGCAAACCGATTCAACGGTTAAAGGCAGATATTGCCCATATTGCGGCACAAAAAACGAAGATGATTACAAATTTTGTACAGACTGCGGCAGAGAATTGCCGTAATAAATAAATTTTCAGGACTTTATTATGAGCGAAAAAATTATTGAATTTAACAATGTAACGTTTATATATGATGCGGATGATGAGGATGCGCAGGTGCAGGCATATCCTGCCCTGACTGATGTCAGCCTTGCAATCAATAAGGGTGAGTTTGTTGCTGTGCTGGGTCATAACGGCTCGGGCAAGAGCACTCTCGCCAAGCTTTGCAATGCCATCCTTGAGCCTTCCAAAGGCACCGTTTCCGTTAAAGGTATTGTACCCGACACCGAAGAAAAAGCGGATGAAGTGCGCCGCATCGTTGGTATGGTTTTCCAGAATCCCGATAACCAGATTGTTGCAACAATCGTTGAGGATGATGTTGCCTTCGGCCCCGAAAATCTGGGCATTGAGCCTGCGGAAATCCGCAAAAGGGTTGATGATGCTCTCAAGTGTGTCAATATGTATGATTTCCGCCACAGAGAGCCTCACAAGCTTTCGGGCGGTCAGAAGCAGAGAGTTGCCATTGCAGGTGTTATTGCTATGCAGACGGAATGCATCGTGCTTGATGAGCCTACGGCAATGCTTGACCCTATGGGCAGAGATGAAGTTATGCAGACGGTAAAACGGCTTAACAAAGAAATGGGCATCACCGTTGTGCTTGTCACCCACTTTATGGATGAAGCCGTGCAGGCAGACAGAGTTATCGTTATGGACGGCGGCAGACCCGTTATGGACGGCACACCGAAAGAGGTTTTCACTCAGGTTGAAAAGCTCCGTGAATGCGGTCTTGATGTGCCTCAGTCAACGGAGCTTTGCCACAGCCTCGGCATCAAAGAGGGCGTGCTTGATATTGACGAATGTGTTGACGAAATTGTCCGTGTGCTGGGAGGTGCCGTATGAGTTACGCAATTGAAACGGTAAACCTTACCCATTATTATTCAAAGGGCACCGTGCAGCAGGTTGCCGCAATCAATAATGTTAATCTTCAGATTGAAAAAGGTGAGCTTGTGGGCATTATCGGTCATACAGGCTCGGGCAAAAGCACCCTCATTTCCCATTTCAACGGTCTTCTCAAGCCCGACAGCGGCAAGGTGCTTGTTGACGGCGTTGATATCTGGAAAGATAAGGAAACCTTAAGGCAGTCACGCTTCAAGGTGGGTCTTTGTTTCCAGTATCCCGAATATCAGCTTTTTGAAGAAACTGTTTATAAAGATATCGCCTTCGGACCGAAGAATATGAAGCTTTCCGAGGCTGAAATAAAAGAAAGAGTGCTCCGTGCCGCCGAGTTTTCGGGTGTCAAGGCAGAGCATCTCAATAAATCACCATTCGACCTTTCAGGCGGTGAAAAAAGGCGAGCCGCCATTGCGGGCGTTATGTCAATGGAGCCTCAGGTGCTTATCTTTGATGAACCTGCCGCAGGTCTTGACCCCAGAGGCAGAAAAGATCTTACGGAGCTTATTAAAAACTACAGAAAACAGACGGGAAGCACAGTAATCGTTGTTTCCCACAGTATGGAAGATATTGCGGGAATGGCAGACAGAATAATTGTTATGAATAATTCATCCGTTGCAATGCAGGGTAATGTTGATGAGGTCTTTTCGAGGGGCGATGAACTTCGCTCGATGGGACTCAATGTGCCCGAAATCACGGAGATTTTTGCAAAGCTCAGGGCAAAGGGCATTGATGTGCCTGCAAATGTTTATACGGCTCAGCAGGGCGAAAAGATTCTCCGCACCCTCATTGAAAGGGGGAGCGCAAAATGATAAGAGATATTACAATCGGTCAGTATTATCCCGGCAAATCCTTTTTGCACAGACTTGACCCCAGAATGAAGCTGATTCTGACATTTTTGCTTATCATCACCATTTTTCTTTGCAAAAGCTTCTTTTCACTTGGACTGATTGCTCTTGTTGCGGTGATATCCGCCGCAATTTCAAGCGTGCCTGCCAAAATGATGCTTAAAAGCCTCAAGCCTATTGTGATTATTCTTGTTTTCACGGCAGTGCTGAATATCATTTACACCGAGGGCGGCACGGTATACTTTGAAAAATGGGGCATCTCAATAACCGAAAAGGGCGTCAATACCGCAATTTTCACTATGATAAGAATTGTGACTCTTGTTATCATCAGTTCTTTGCTGACTTACACAACAACCCCCACAATGCTTACAGATGCCATCGAAAGGGTACTTTCACCCCTTAAAATATTCAAAATCAAAGTTCACACTCTGGCTATGATGATGACTCTTGCACTCAGGTTTATTCCCACTCTCATTGAGGAGATTGACCGCATTATGAATGCACAGAAGGCAAGGGGCGCAGACCTTGAAAGCGGCGGAATAATTCAGCGTGCAAAAGCGCTTGTGCCTATTTTTATTCCCCTTATGGTTTCGTCATTCAGGAGAGCCTATGAGCTTGCCTTTGCAATGACCTGCCGCTGCTACACAGGCGGCGAGGGCAGAACAAGAATGAAGCAGATGAAGCTTGCGTTCAGGGATTTTGCGGCTTTGATTTTCTGTATTGCCGTTACGGCAGGCGTAGTTGTTCTTAATCACTTTTTTGAGGCAGTTATATGAGAAATTTACTTCTTACAATTTCATTTGACGGCACGGCTTATCACGGCTGGCAGGTGCAGGAAAATGCAGTCACCGTTCAGCAGACTTTGCAGGATGCTCTTGAGCGTATCTGCTCAAAGCGTGATAATGTTGTGGGCTGTTCAAGAACGGATTCGGGTGTTCACGCAAATATGTATTGCTGCAACATCCGCACGGAAAGTGCAATAGAATGCAAAAAACTTGTTGGTGCGCTGAATGCTGTTCTGCCCCGTGACATTGCGGCGCTTGACTGCAGAGAAGTTGATTTTGACTTCCACGCAAGGTATGATTGCAAGTCAAAGGAATATATTTATAAAATATGGAACTCACCCAACAAAAATCCGTTTCTTTATGAATATTCACTCTATTATAAATATCCTCTTGATGATAAATTCCTCAATGAGCAGGCAAAGGCATATATCGGTACCCATTATTTTGACTCGTTCTGCGCCGCAGGCAGCAGCGTTGAAGACACAAAAAGAACGGTTATGAATGCTTCCGTTGAGCGTGAGGGAGATATGGTTATTTTCAGGGTTGAGGCAGACGGCTTTCTCTACAATATGGTGCGTATTATGACGGGTACTCTGATTGACATTGCAAGAAAGAAAATCCCTGCGGATTCCATAGATAAAATTATACTTTCACGCAACCGTGAGGCGGCAGGCTACACTGCCCCTGCACACGGACTTTATCTTAATAAGATACATTATTAATAAGGAGGGCAATATGGCAAACAAAAAAATTATTGACCTTTCAAAACAGCGCAACAAAAAGCTTGCCAAAAAAATATTCAGGATTATCCGCATTCCCGTGGTTATTCTTGTTGTTGCCTGTGCGCTTTTCCTGAGTGCAAGGCTTTTGGGTAATGTTGCAATGTCAAATGTGACGGATACCGTCAGAGATGTGAAAACAATGTTTTCAAAGGGCGGCGGATATCCTTATGCACTTGAATCCTTCGATTTCCGAAAGGTTACTGCAATAGGCGGCAATCCTTTGGTTATTTATAACGAATCCGCAAGCGTGCTCAGCTCATCGGCATCGGAAATTTTCTCGATGAAGCTGGATTCGGCGGATTCAAAGGTGATTTCCAAAAACGGCAGAGCGCTGATTTACAGCAGCACTTCCAACAAAGCCGTTCTTCAGAGCCGAACCGAAAAGTTGGGCGAGATTGAAGAGGCAAACACGGTTGTTGCTGCAGGTCTTGCTAAAAACGGCTATATGGCCGTGTCCTGTGCTTCGGATGAATATCAGAGCGTTCTCAGCGTTTATAACAGATATTTTGAAAAAGTGTTCCAGTGGAACTGCTCACAGGAGCGTATTTCCGATATCGGTCTTTCAAAGAACGGAAAAAATATTGTCGTTACTGCCGTTGGCGCGGAAAATGCGGAAATTTACACGAGAATAATTATTTTTAACATAAATTCATCAGAACCCAAGGCGGACCTGATGTACAGAGGCACTTTGTTCCTCAGAGCGGTTTACACCGATTCAAACAAAATCATTGCCGTTGGCGATAACAGAACCGTTGTGCTCGACAAAAACGGCGACACAATCGAAGAACTTGTTTATTCCGAGGACAGCATTTCCGCAGTATGCGTTGATGATTCGGGAAACACCGTTATCTGCCACGAGGAATTCGGCGGCTCCAAAACCGCTGTTGTGAGATTTGCTAAAAACGGCAAGAAAACCGCAGAATTTGCCGTTGACGGTGCGCCCGATTGCGTTGCAATCAGCGGAGGAAAAATCGCACTTTCAAACGGTGATGATATAACAGTGTATTCTTCAACAGGCGGCGAAGGCAAAAAGCATGAGACAGAGCATGCTGTTGCGGAACTCTTCTGGTGTTCAGGCACTCTTTATGCAGTTGAAAACGGCTGTATATACAAGTATTAAGGAGGATGAATATGGAGAATTTATCCTTGATTCTTGACGGAATACTTATTCTGATTCTTGTCGCCTCAATTTTTGACGGCAGACGGAAAGGCTTTGTGAAAACAGTTCTTTCACTTGCCGTAACGGTGATAAGCGTTATCATTGCAAAAGAATTTGCGGAGCCTCTTGCCGATTGGATAAACACCAATTTTATTCACGATATGGGAGTCAATTGGCTTGCGAACATTATTTCAGAAAATATAAGCAGCGGCACTCAGGCTGTTGTTGATGCAATTCCCCGAAACATAGCTGAATCGGTTGCGGCTTTTGCAAACACAGATATTGAAGCCCTTGTTTCGGGTATCACGGACAGCGGTCAGATTACCGCAGTGGCAGAGAAAATTTATACTGCTGCGGAAAATGCGTTTATAAATATGTTTATGATTGCGGTTTCTTTCCTTGTGATATTCGCAATATCAAAAACGGTTCTTTCTCTGGGTGCATCACTTGTCAACGGAATTTTCAAATTGCCCGTACTCAAAGGCATCAACAAATTCCTCGGCGGCATTGCAGGAGCACTCAAAGGTGCCGTGGCAGTGGGAATTATCTGCACCGTTCTTTCCTGGTCCGCAGCAATTTTCACGGAAACTCCGCTTTACATCGCTGTGGCAGGTTCAGCTATAACTCAGTTTGTTAATCAATTGATTTAAGGAGGAAAATCAAATGAAAGCTTTATTAAAGGAATACTTTACAGGATGTCTCACAATCCCCAATCTTCTTTCGGTAATCAGAATTCTTCTCATTCCCGTTTTTGCGGTGCTTTTCAATAACGGCGATTATCTCTGGGCGGTTATCGTGCTTGCAATATCGGGTCTTACAGACTTTTTTGACGGCAAAATTGCCCGTAAATTCAATCAGATAAGCGCTCTCGGCAAGCTGCTTGACCCCATTGCGGATAAGCTCAGCCAGATTACCATTGCAATTATGTTTTACATAGCGTTCAGCGGCAGCAGTGACGAAACCGTCAAGACTTTCAGCTGGATTTTCCTTGTTTTCCTTATCAAGGAAGCTGTTATGGTTGTGGGCGGTGCAATAATGATTATGTTCGGTCTTAAACCCGTTGCGGCTGAAATGCCCGGCAAAATTGCTACCTTTGCATTCTACACAATAATGTGTGTTATTATGGCTTTTGGCCCCGATATCGGTATTCTGGGCGGTGTATATACACTTTCCGCAACGGTTATGCTTATTCTTGTAGGTATCAGCGTTGTGCTTACTCTGATTGCATTTTTCAGCTATGTTCCCGGAGTTATCAGTCAGATAAAAGAAAAGAAAAACTCAAAATAAACAGCAAAAGGAATTTAACAGATGAAACAGGTTTTATGTGCAAAATGCAAAAAACGCCCTGCAATGTTCTTTGTAACAAAGGTTGAGGGCGAAAAGACCACTCAGGAGGGTCTTTGCATAAAGTGTGCAATGGAAATGAATATCGGTCCCGTCAAGCAGATTATGCAGAGCATGGGTATCTCTGAGGATGAGCTTGAGGATGTGAGCGAGCAGTTTGAAGCAATGTTCGGCGAGGACGGTTTTGAACCCGGTGGCGCAGGCACAATGCCCTTCCTTCAGAATTTCGGTGCAATGAACGGCGCATCGGGTGAGGATAAGGCACAGTCCGATACTTCGGAGACTGCCGATGACCAAAAGAAAAAATGGGGCGGCAGAAAAGGCAAAAACAAGGATGATGCAGAGAAAAAGCGCAAGTATCTGAGCCAGTTCTGCACAAATCTGACCGCAAAGGCACAGGCAGGTAAGGTTGACCGAATAATCGGCAGAGAAAATGAGATTTACAGAGCAATTCAGATTCTTTGCAGAAGACAGAAGAATAACCCTTGCTTTATCGGTGAGCCCGGTGTAGGTAAAACCGCCAT
>CALFPM010000067.1 GCA_937919155.1 uncultured Clostridia bacterium | reverse complement strand
CTTGCTGAAGGATATCGACATAATCGAGCAGGTTTTCGGGGCTGTTGTTGCCGATGTTATAAACTCTGTAAGGCGGAATGGGAAGTCCGTCCTCACCGTTTTCTTTTTCGGGTGCACACTGCATAACACGCTTGACACCCTCAACTATATCATCTACAAATGTGAAGTCACGCTTGCAGTTGCCGAAGTTGAAAATCTGAATGTTATCCCCTGCCCTGAGCTTGTTTGTGAAGCCGAAGTAAGCCATATCGGGTCTGCCTGCAGGGCCGTAAACCGTGAAGAAACGAAGACCCGTTGAAGGGATATTATAAAGCTTTGAATATGAATGAGCCATAAGCTCGTTACTCTTTTTTGTTGCCGCATAAAGGCTTACGGGGTTGTCAACCTTATCGTCAGTGCTGTAAGGAATCTTCTTGTTTGAGCCGTAAACCGATGATGAAGATGCATAGACAAGATGCTCAACGGGATGGTTACGGCAAGCTTCAAGAATATTGTAGAATCCGATTATGTTGCTTTCAATGTAAACGTCGGGGTTTGTGATTGAATAACGCACGCCCGCCTGAGCCGCAAGGTTAACAACAACATCAAATTTATATTCTTCAAAGCATTCGTCAATCAATTTTCTGTCCGCAATGCTGCCCTTTACGAAAATAAACTGACTTCCGCTGAAGCTTTTCTTGACTGCCAGATCCATTACCTCTGTAAGTCTGTAGTTCTTGATTGAAACGTCATAGTAGTCGTTCATATTGTCGATACCGACGATTTTAATTTTATCAACAGTGCGCAGAAGCTCCATTACAAGGTTTGCGCCGATAAAACCTGTCGCACCCGTCACAAGCACGGTTTTTCCTTTGAGATTAACATTCTGTGCTAACATATTCTTCACCTTATCCGTAAATTATTTTATTTACTCTCCTTGCGGCATCATTGATATCAAATGAAATAATTGCCATTCCGTTATAACGCTTATACGCATATGCATCACTGAAAGGAACGTGATGGGATTCCATTTTCAGTCCGCTTCCCAGTGCATTCGAAGCAACATCACCCACAACGGATGTGAGCTCACCAAGGCTTATATTGGTTTTAACAAGACCGAATGCGAAATTTGTTAAATCATAAATTTCGGAAAGGCTCTTTTCGCTGAGAATCTGCCTTGCCAGAGTTTCGATTACCCTTCTCTGTCTGTCTGTGCGCTTAAAATCGCTGTCAATCTTTCTGATTCTCATATACACAAGTGCTCTGTCGCCGTTAAATTTGTTGGGACCAACGTTGTATTTTACTTTACCATTACTGTAATTTGTCATATAATCAACCTCAGCCTGAGTGAGATTGATAGTGACA
Source organism: uncultured Clostridia bacterium (assembly GCA_937919155.1). Classification (GTDB taxonomy): domain Bacteria; phylum Bacillota; class Clostridia; order Oscillospirales; family Acutalibacteraceae; genus CAG-177. Next base: position 18,949 of record CALFPM010000067.1, on the reverse strand, counting down.
CCGCCTGCCTTGTCGATGAAATCGGTTACACCGTTGAAGTCAACAACAACAAAACGCTGAATATCAAGATCAAAAAGCTGATTAACCGTATTTACCGCAAGACCGACACCGTCAAATGAATAGGCGGCGTTGATTCTGTTCCAGCCTCTGCCCTCAATGGGAACGAGCGAATCTCGGAGAATGGATATCATTTTTATTTCGCCCGTTTTTTTGTTATAGGACAAAACTATCATTGCATCGCTTCTGCCTCGCTCACGAACAACATCTCTTGAGTCCGTGCCGAGAACAAGAATATTTTCGATGTTGGGGTCTTTCTTTGCGACTTTATAAATAGGTGTTTTGCCATAAACACTTTTTGCGTTTTCATTGCGTCCGAAAGAAGCGTTTCTGTCGTAGCTGTCACCCTTTATATTTCCGCCACCGCCATTGACATTATTGGGAAGAGTATAATCCCTGCCAACCTCGTCTGCGCCGATGGTCACATCCGCCCATTCGGCAGGCTGAGGGTCTGTTTCAGGCTCAATGTATTCATCCGTTCTGTCAACAATATCAACTTCTTCATAAGCATTCTGATTATAGCTGATGATAAGAGGCAGGGTTATGCCTGCAAGTGCACCGATAACAAGCACAATAGGAAGAAGCAGACAAAGAAGCAATATCTTCTTTCCGTTCTTCTTGTTCTTTTTTTCTTTCATAAAAACACCCGATTCTGAGGAAATAAAAATGTTTTTCATTATTTTATTTTAACATAATATATTATAAATTACAATAGCAACCGCAACAAATCAAAATGCCCCCTGTGAAAAAATCACAAGGGGCTGAATTATTTGATTTACATGAAAAGGATTGTAATACTAAAGATTATTCCTGCAAAAAATTCTTTGATTTGCATAAAGAGGTTGTCGAACCAAAGTGCAATTTTTTCCCAGAATGTGTAAATATCCGCTCCGCAATCATCGCAGATACCGTTTTCATCCCAGTCGTTATGCTCAAAAGGAAGTTCCTCATGACCCCAGACAAATTCTTCGCAGTCTTCGCAGTAGAAGCCCGCTGAACAGCCGTGCTCCGTGCAACTTGAAGTATATCCCTCGTCAAGATAAAGTTCATGCTTTACGCCGTTAACGGTGTGTGCAGAGCGTTCAAACTTCAGTGTGCACGCTTCATCTTCACAATAATTTGTAACCTCAAAGTAGTAGGTCTCGCCTTTTTCAAAATAATAAACAAGAACGAAATCATATCCGATTACATCATCACTGCTTGCAATATATTCAAGATCGGAACCAAAAACATGACACAAAGGATCGCCGTATTCTGTGTCGGAAACAGATGCAAAAACATAATTGCCTGTTTCTTCGGGGACAAATCTGAAATAAGCATCTATGCCGTTTTCATAAAGGAAATTCTCACTGTCGCCTGCTTTGATATCCTTGCCGAGATAAACATTGCCGCAACCGCAGAAGCCGAGAACGCCGTCTGCATTTTCGTGGTCGCAGACATTGCCGCAGATTCCGCAAACACTGTTTTCATAATTGTGACCGCATCTGAGTGTAACTTCAAATTCGTTTCCTTCATCTTTCGAATAAATCTGCACCGCAAAATAATAAGTCTCGCCTGCATAGAAGTAATGTTCTACCCTGAAATTTCTGTCAATTCCATCATCATTATTTTCAAGTTCAGAACCTGATTCATCGTAAAGAATGCAAACAGGGTCAAGCACATCTGTGTTGCTTTCTAAAATATATTTCGAATCATTTTCGGGAACGAACTTAATGTAAGCGTATTCTCCCGAATCAAACAAAGGTGCCTGAACTGTTATTGTTTCGCCATAGCTGATTTCATAATCATGTTCGATTTCAACAGTGTTTCCATCGATTATTGTGATTCTGCCGTCACCGTCAGGGTTGCCGTACATATCTGCAGGAATAACACCACCGAGATCTTCTGTGAAATACTTGATAAGCATTTCACTGTCACAGGGCAGACCTTCCTTCTGAACAACGGTTGAACCCTCAAGCATTGTGAGTCCGTCACCGCCCTGAAGAAGCACATAAGTGCTGCCTGCAAGGGTATATGTTGCACCAAGGTCAACAGGTTCGCCGCCTATAAGAACATTTTCAACGCGGCGTTCCTTTGCAGCATCAATACCGATAAAATTATCAAGCTGATCGCAGATAACGGGAGATTCTCTGTAGGTGTGAATTTCAAATGTCATACCCGAAACCTGGAAAAAGCTGCCGAGAAGTTCGGGGCACTTACGTGCGCCATGCTCAAGAACATCAATAAGCTGCTGACCCGTTACCTCAAGAACACACATATCGTTATTGAATGAATTGACATCCATAAGATTTTTTCTTGAAACCGAACCGATTTCAACCTCTGCGCGGATACCGCCTCCGTTGGCAATGGCAACATCCGCACCTGTTACTGCACGGTATGCATCAGCAACAAAGTCTCCTGCATTTGTTTCCTGACATCTGACAATTCTGTTTCCGTCATCGTCATAAATAATAAGTTCGGCTTCCGAGGTGCCGATTTCTTCGTAGAGATAGGCAATATCATCGTTGTAGCCGTCAATCTTTGCTTTGACAGTACTGTAAGCTGTTTTTGCGGTTTCCGACATTGCATCAACATCAACATCATCGGGATTTATAAGCTCAAAACTTGCATCACTGCCGCTGATTGTAAGTGCGCCGAAATTTGCAAACTTCTCACCTGTTGATGTAAGAGCAACGTCCTCATCATTCTTGTTTTTATAGATATCGCCCTCAATTGTTTCGTGTGAATGAGCATCAATAAAATAGTCAATACCGTCCGTATTTGCAATTATATCAGTTGATTTCCAGCCTTCGTTTGAGCCGAGAATACCCGTATGACCTACCGCAACAACAACATCTGCACCTCCGGCAATTGCACCGTCAACACTTTCCTGAACATTTTCATAGAGAGCCTCGTTTGTCATTCCTCCGGGATACAGAGGAAAACCGTAGACATAATTGCCGTTTTCATCCTTAAAGTATTCGGGAGTGGATGAGGTGATTGTATCAGGAGTTGAAATACCCACAAAAGCAATCTGACAGCTGCCAAAATCTTCAATTGCATAGGGTGAAAAAACAGAGTCTGCTCTGGGAAGATAATGAAAATTCGAGCTTATGTATTCATATTCCGCCTTATTCTGAGCAAGGTCAAGAAACACTTCCATGCCGTAGTCAAACTCATGGTTACCGGGCACTGCATAGTCATAACCCACAGCATTCATAAGGTCAACAACAGCTTCACCCTCGGTGAGTGCGCCGATGATCTCGCCCTGAATAGCATCGCCTGCATCAACGAGAACAACATTTTTGCCGTCTGCTTCAAGCTGGGCTTTGTACGCCGCAAGCACCGCGTAATCGTCAATTGCGCAATGAACGTCATTTGTGTAGAGAACAACGGTTTCGGTTTCTGCCGCAAATGCAAGCGGAAGAACGGATGCAACCATAATGATTGCAAGAATAATCGATAATGCTTTTTTCATAAAATACTCTCCTTTGTCCGAAAGTTATATTTATTTTTTTGCGTTTTGTATAAGTTCATCAAACGCATGGTCATTTACTTCTTCCACATATTCAATAAACTCTTTGAGTATCCGCGAGCCAATGGTTTTATAATCGTATTTCATAACTTTTTCAAGTTTGCTTTTTCTTGTTTCTTCGGGAATGTTATAAATTGAAAGTATCTGATTAAGAGCTCCCGTTATTCTCAAATCAAGCGGCACAGAATCGCCCGTTGTCATCAGAGTTGCATATTCAATTCCCGAAACAAGAATTTCAGCCTCCGCAAACTGTTCATCCGACCACCCCTCGCAGTACTGAGCGAAAACCAATTTTGCCCTTTCCTTGTCATTCCTGCGAATTATTTCAAGCGACATCGGGCTCTGATAAGCCGAAACAAAGAAATCACGGGCAACTTCATCCGTTTCGCACACGGATGCCATTGACATAAGTTCCAGGCAAATTGCCATAACAGAACTGATTCCCTCATCCGCTTCTCTCTCCATTAATTCCCACTGAAAACTGCAAAGCATATCAACAAGAACGGCGAGCAAATGCTCCTTTGTGGGATAATGGAAGGTCAGGTTTCCTTTGCTGATTTCCAGCTCATCGCTGATTGCTTTTGAAGTTGTGCCCGTGTAGCCTTTTTCAAGGAACATTCGGGTTGCGACCTGAACTATTTCAAGCTTTGTCAGCTTTGATTTACTTATTTTCGCCAAATCGTCACCTCTCTTTTCTTGATATGTACTATTTTAGCACTCATCCTATTTCCTGTCAACAAAAATTTCCTTTTCAAAGAAAATGCACCATCGGAAATCTCCGACAGTGCATTTCGTAATTTAAATTTACGGTATTACATCAGGTCTTTATACTGATAAACCTTTACATAATCCACGATGAATTCCGCGCCTTCTGCGGGAGCATTTTCTCTTTCTGAAGGAACGCCGTCTTCGCCTCTCATCTCAACGGAAAGAATCATATATTCGGGATTCTGGCTGACTCCGCCAAAATCGGTGCGGAAAGTTTCAACTCCGTTGATGTAGAAAATATATTCGTTTTCGTTCCATTCAAGACCGTAGGTGTTGAATTCCTCATAGGGATTGTTTTTCAGGAGAAAACGGGTTGCGCCCAGCTTCTGATGATCGTCTCCGTAACCGTCAAAATGAAGGTTTGAAGAAACGTTTTTCTTATTGAGGTTTTCGTAGCCGTCACTTTCAAAAATATCGATTTCAGTTCCGTCTCTGCCGCTTCCGTCCACATCAAAAACGCCGCTGTTCATAAGCCAGAATGCGCTCCAGATATCAGCACCTGCAGGCAGAATGCATCTGCATTCAAAATAGCCGAATTTCTGGCTGAAACCGTTGGGAGCATCCGAATCGGTGTCAACTCCTGCGCTGTACCAGCCCGCGCCCTTGCCTCCCATACCATCCTCAAGGTAAACAACGGGAATAACAAGGTTTCCGTCCTTTGTTTCGGCAAGGTACTGATTCCAGTAGCTTCCTTTTCTTGAAACGGTTGTGTTGCCGTACTGATAATGACCCGACCAAACACTTCTGTCAAGCTCGCCTTCAAATTCATCGCTGAATGTCTGCTCGAACTTATCCAAATCAAGCTTTTCGCCCATGGGATAGCAAGGTATATCAAGAGAAGTGCAAAGGAAAATAAGTATTGATGCAAAAAATGCGAGAATGCTTTTCATAACATTGCTCCTTTATTCCAATATAACAATATTATATATGTGTTTTCGGATTTTGGCAATATTTATTTTAAAATACTATGTTTTACTCAGAAAACCGTTTTCAAACAAAAAATCCGCAATACTCTGAGTATCACGGATTTTTCTTTTATAATCAGCCGTTAAGCTCTTTTTCGAGCATTGCTCTGATAACATCGGGTGAGCCTGTGCCGCGGAGTTCCTTCATAACGCTTCCGAAAAGTGCCTGAAGTGCCTTTGTCTTGCCGCCCTTGTAGTCGGCAACAACCTTATCGTTTTCTGCAATTACCTTGCGAACGGTTTCAAGGATAAATCCTTCGTCTACCTTTGCATTGAGCTTGTTTTCTTCGCAGTATGCATCAACATCAACGTCATTTTCAAACACAGCAGAAAGAACTTTCTTACCTGCCGCACGGGTGATTTCTCCGCCTTCAACAAGTTCAATGATTCTGCTGAGCTTTGATGCATCGATATCAAGAGAATCAAGTTCAAGGCGCTTCATCTGACCCATGCACTCGGTGAGAATCCAGCTTGCAACAACCTTGGGATTTCTGCCCATTGCAACAACCGAATCAAACATATCGGAAAGCTTTCTGTCTGATGAAAGAACCGATGCTTCCTTTGAAGCGATGCCCATTTCTTCATAGAGAGATGTTTTCTCGTCTGCGGTTGCAGGCATACTTGCTCTGATTTCGGCAAGCCATTCATCGTCAATTACGATGGGCATAAGGTTGGGATCGGGGAAATAACGGTAATCCGCCGCAGTTTCCTTGTTTCTCATGGGGAAAGTACGTCTCTTGACGTCATCCCAACGGCGAGTTTCCTGAACGAGCATTTCAGTGTGACGCTCGATAGCATCGATATGACGAACCTTTTCGAACTCAATTGCATCCTTGATTTCGGAAAGTGAGCTCATATTCTTGATTTCTGAACGGACACCGAGTTCATTTGAACCTTCGGGACGGACAGAAATGTTAACGTCACATCTCATTGCGCCTTCTTCGCATTCGGAAATGCCTGCAAACTGAAGGCTTGACTTAAGCTTTTTAAGATAAGCGATAACCTCGTCTGATGAACGGAAATCAGGTCTGCTTACAATTTCAATAAGAGGCACGCTTGTGCGGTTATAGTCAACAAATGATGTGTTTGTTGCCTCATCGTGAACAAGCTTACCTGCGTCTTCTTCAACGTGAATCTGCTTGATTCCGATTGTTCTTTCGCCGATCTGAACGCTGCCGTTCACGCAGATGGGGTGGAACCACTGAGTGATCTGATAAGCGCAGGGAAGGTCGGGGTAATAATAACTCTTTTTATCGAAAGTTGTGTACTGATTGATGTGGCAGTTAAGCATAAAACCTGCCTTGACTGCAAGCTCGATTGCATGCTTGTTGGTTACGGGCAGCATGCCGGGCATACCGCTGCAAGCAGGGCAAACGCAGTCGTTGGGCTCCTTGGGGCTTGAATGACCGCCGCAGGAACAGAAAAGCTTTGAATCGGTGGAAAGTTCAACGTGAGTTTCCAAACCTATAACAAGTTCGTATTTCATTATTTACACCTCCACGCTTTTTGCTATGCTGAGAAGAACGCTCTCTTTGAATGAATCCGCCATAAGCTGAACGCCCTTTGTGACCATTGCAGGCATACCCGTGATTGAGGGCACGGCTGTGAAAAGGCTTTCTGCATAAACCTTTTCAAATGCCTCAAGTGCATCGTATGCAGCGAAGCTTGCCTGTGAGCAAGCAGGAGCAAGGATTGCATCATACTTTGAAAGCACTTCCTTAACCTTATCGCAAACTATGCGGCGGATGCGGAGAGATTTGTCATAGCATTTTTCATACTTTGCCTTTGCAAGAACATCGGAACCGTAGATAATGGTTGCCTTTGCAAGGAAGCCCATTGCCTCGGTACGGCTCTTGACATAAAGCTCGTCAATATTTTTGTAATCAGCAGTTCTGTAGCCGTATTTTACGCCGTCAAATCTTGAAAGATTGTTGGTGGTTTCGGCTGACATAAGAATCTGCCACGCTGTCTGTGCAGCTGAAACAACATCAAGAGAGATTGTTTCAACACTTGCGCCGATTTTCTTAAGGCTCTCTGCATAAGCATCAATGTTTGCCTTAACATCTGCGCTTGCGGCATCATAAAGCTCTTTTACGATGCAGATTTTCATTGCTGATACATCTTCGCTTGTTGAATATTCATATTTTTCTGCAGGAAGGCTTGTGCCGTCCTTGCTGTCGTGACCTGCAATAACGGTGAGGATTTCTTTGACATCCTCTGCGTTTGCGGCTGTGACGCCGATCTGCTCGCCTGAGCAAGCACAAGCGATAATGCCGTAACGGGAAACTGTGCCGTAAGTGGGTTTGATAAAGTCAACGCCCGAAATTGCTGCCGCACGGCGGGGTGCGCCGTTGAGATCAACATTGAGAGCCGCCTTAACTTTGCCCGATGCAACAAGCTCTGCCGCCGCACCTGCAAGCTTTCCGTCCTTTGTTTCGGGAGCAAAATATGAGGTTTCGCCCACAAGATCAAGTCCGAATTCGCCAACATTTGTTTTGCCTGCAAGGGCATAACCAGCCTTTTCAAGTCTTTCAACTGCTTCTGCGCTGAAAAGAGGCTTGAAGTTTTCAAGCATTTTTGAGCCTGCGGTTGCAGGAACATCTTTAACAAGAATTGTATCGTCTACGGCAATTTTACCTGCCGCATTTATTTCATTTATATATAACATTTTCTGCACCTCACTTTACAAGTCTGGGAACCTGCCAGCTGTCCTCGGTGCTCTGAGGAGCGCCTTCAAGCAGGTCTTTGCGTGCAAAAGGCTGATTTCTGCCGTCATTTCTGAGAACATTGGTCATAGGCATTACATATACCATTGCTTCAACATCTTCTGTGTTGAGGCTGTCAAGAGCTGATTCTGCCTTGCTCATATCATCAAGAATCTTCTGCATTCTCTTCTTTTCATCGGCTTCAAAGCTGAGTTCGTTCACGCTTTCAAGTTCCTTGAGCCACTTTTCCTTGGTCATTACGCCGCCTTTTGCCGAATTAACGGTTGCGGTGAATGCTGAACTGTCGCCCTCGGATGATGAAACTTCAACAGAGCCGCCCTTGCCTCTGATTGCAACGTTAGCTTCAAAGAGCTGAAGCTCTGTAACAACGCCGGGTGCGCCGAGCATCTGGTCCTGAGCTGAGCCGTCAAGGGGGAATGCAATAACGTCACGGATAGTTTCTGTGTCTGCAAGAAGCATTACGATTCTGTCAACGCCGGGTGCCATACCTGCGTGAGGAGGTGCACCGAACTGGAATGCGTTATAAAGAGCGCTGAATCTCTTTTCAACCTCTTCTTCGGTGTAGCCTGCGATTTCGAAGGCTTTTCTCATAATTTCGGGGCTGTGGTTTCTGACTGCACCCGATGCAAGCTCAATGCCGTTACAAACAAGGTCATACTGATAAGCAAGAATCTCGCAGGGATCCATTGTTTCCAGCGCTTCAAGACCGCCCTGAGGCATTGAGAAAGGATTATGTGTGAAAATGATTTTATCTGTTGTTTCGTCACGCTCATACATGGGGAAGTCAACAACAAAGCAGAATTCAAATGCATCCTTGTTGATAAGACCAAGCTCTTCGCCGAGCCATGTGCGGACAACGCCTGCATTCTTATCTGCAACATCTGAAATGCCGTCACAGATGAAGAAGATTGTTTCGCCTTCCTTAACGCCTGTAAGTTCAACGATTTCTCTCTTTTCTTCTTCTGTCATAACTTTGCTGATGGGGTCATCCTTGAAGCCGTAGTTTGCGGCATCAAGAAGAGTGATGTGAGCAAGACCTGCCATCTTTGCCTGCTTTGTTGCGAATGCAAGGGACTTGTCAAAGAACCATCTTTCGTTCTTACAGGGAGCAACGATTGCTCTTACATACTTGTTCATAAAGGGCTTGAACTGAACTCTCTTGAACATATCTGTAAGGTCGCAGATGATGAGGGGGTTACGAAGATCGGGTTTATCCGAGCCGTATTTAGCCATTGACTCTGCATAGGGAATGCGTCTGAAAGGCGATTCGGTAACCTTTTTATCTGAGAATGTTTTGAAAATGTTGCTTACAACGCTTTCACACACTTCAAGAACTTCTTCCTGAGTTGAGAAAGCCATTTCAAAGTCAAGCTGATAGAATTCGCCGGGTGAACGGTCTGCACGGGCGTCTTCATCGCGGAAGCAGGGAGCAATCTGATAATACTTATCAAAGCCTGACACCATAAGAAGCTGCTTGAACTGCTGGGGTGCCTGAGGCAGAGCATAGAATTTGCCCGGATGCTTACGGCTGGGAACAAGGAAGTCTCTTGCGCCTTCGGGTGATGAAGCTGTGAGGATGGGAGTCTGGATATCAAGGAAGCCTCTCTCCTCCATAAGCTTTCTCATGTGACCGATAACCTTTGAGCGAAGAAGGATATTATTATGGAGCGCAGGATTTCTCAGGTCAAGGAATCTGTGCTTGAGGCGAAGATTCTCATTTGTGTCATTTGAGCCGATTTCAAAGGGAAGCTCCCTTGTGCAGGTGCCGAGCACTTTGAGGTCATCGGCAACAAGCTCAACAAGACCTGTGTCAATTTTGGGGTTAACCGTGTTTTCGTCACGCTTTGTTACCGTGCCGTGAACGGAGATAACGGTTTCTTTGCCGACTCCTTTGAGCAGGCTTTCATCGTGAACAACAACCTGAGTTACGCCTGTTTCGTCACGCAGGTCAACGAAAAGCACGCCGCCGTGGTCACGGATAACGTCTACCCAACCTGCAAGCTCAACAATCTGACCGATATGCGATTCTCTGATTTCGTTGCAACGGTGAGTTCTGTACATAATAATTCCTCCATTACTAATGGTTTGTGTTTATGATATGTGATAAAAAAACAAAAAATCCCGAGAACTATACAAGATAATTCTCGGGACGAGTAATTAAAACCCGCGGTGCCACCCGTTATTGATACTTTCTGCGAAGTATCCTCTCTTTTATTAAAATGTGGGTATACCGGGCGAAGTGTTGCCGTTCTTACTACTCATCTGAAGTGCACTTTCAGCCCATGATGCACAATCTCTTGCAGACTTTCCGGGAAAGACGGGTCTTCACTTGGGAAAAATTATATCAAATATTTTTTTCCTTGTCAACAAAATATTTTATGAATATGATACCTTATATTATATCCGATTTTGTTGAAATTGTTCATCAGGGCAGAATATTACCTGCCGCCCTGTAAATTTCATACCATTCTTCACGGGTAAGAGTGATTTCCGTTGCCTTGAGGCAATCTGCGAGGCGGGTGAGATTTGTTGTGCCCGTCACAGGCTGCATTTTTGCGGGATGGCGGAGAATCCACGCAAAAGCGAGGGTCGTTTTTGAAATGCCGTATCTCGCCGCAATCTCATCCATTTTTGCGTTAAGCTCGGGGAACTTTTCGTTATCAATGAAACATCCCTCAAAGAAGCCGTACTGCATGGGCGACCAGGGCTGAATTGTGATTTTATTCAGGCGGCAATAATCAAGCACGCCCCCGTCCCTGTTAACTGCAGAATCGTTATACATATTAACATTTATGCCTGACTGAATCATAGGCGCGTGCATAATGCCGAACTGAAGCTGATTTGCGCAGATGGGCATATCAAGGCTGTTCTGCAGAAGCTGCATCTGATAAGGATTCTGATTTGAAACGCCGAAATGGCGCACCTTTCCCGAAGCCTTAAGCTCATCAAAAGCCTTGGCAACCTCTTCGGGTTCCATAAGGGCATCGGGTCTGTGGAGAAGAAGAACATCAATATAGTCCGTGCCCAGCCTTTCAAGGCTTCCGTTAACGGATTTCATAATATGCTCATATGAAAAATCGAATTTACCCGAAGCAATGCCGCACTTTGTCTGAATGATAACCTTGTCTCTCATTGACGGTGCAATTGCCTTGCCGAAAACAGTTTCGCTTTTTCCGCCGCCGTAAATATCCGCGTGGTCAAAGAAATTTGCGCCGTTTTCAAGAGCAGTTTCAACAAATTCGGAAACCTCTTTTTCATTCATTCCGCTGATTCGCATACAGCCGACAGCAACCGTGGGCACCTGCATACCGCTTTTACCGAATTCAATATTATACATTTTCATCTTCCTTCCCGATTTTCCGATATTAAAAATTGTATCACACAAGAGAAAAAATAGCAACAAAAACCGCCTCATCCGTTGCAGATGAAGCGGCTTGATTTTTATTCTTCTGTTTTCTTGGCGAACTCAAGCTCTTCCTTCTTGCCGATGTTGTAAATAAACTTCATTGAAAGGAATGCGATGAGTGAACCGACTGCGAGAACGATAAAGTAAAGATTCTTTACCTTGTCGCCGAATCCTGCTGCCTGAACGGCATTTTCGCCCTCAACAAAACCGATTGCGAAAAGTCCGAGGGAAACAGCTGCCTGACCAATACCCTGAGCAAGTTTTCTGAAGAATGAGTAAAGAGCGTAAAGCGAGCCTTCCTCGCTCTTGCCTGTTTTTCTGTAGCTGACTTCAATACAGTCTGCAACAATTGCCCAAACAGAAATCTGGAAAACAGTGTTGCCGAGATTAAGTCCCATAAGGCAGACAACATAAATAATCATACCTGTCATATCAGGTGTGATGGGTGCAAAAATTGAGATGATGCCCGAAATTGTGCCGATAAGCATTGTTGAAACAATAACATTTTTCTTGCCGAACTTCTTGGTAAGCTTTCCGATGAAAGCCATGAAAATAATCATGGGTGCATAGCTGCCTATCATTGCCATGCCTACTTTTCCCGCATCTCTGAAGAAATACTGGAAAACCATATTGTTGAGTGACATTGTTGAGTTGAAAAGAGCAACGGAAGCAACTGTGGCAAGAGTTGCGCCAACCATTGCACGGTTTGTGAAGAATGACTTCACGGATGAAACCATTGCTTTGAAACCTGTTACATTTTCTGCCGTGTCGCGCACAACGCGTTCCTTGACAAGCTTTGTTGTGCCCCAAAGAACCGCAAACGCAACAATTGAAAGAACGATAGCTACAGGGAGAAGTGTTTCGCCCTTGAGAACCTGCACTTCAATACCTGCTGCATCGATATGGTTGCTGTAAACAATGCCGGGAAGAACAATCATGATAACGACTGCGGGAAGCGCTGCGCCGATGCTTCTGAATGTTGAAAGAGAAACTCTCTGCTGAGGGTCATCGGTAATTACTGAGTGAAGTGAGCCGTAAGGCACATTAACCATTGTGTAAGCTATTGACCAGAGGCAATAGGAAATAAGGCACCATGCATATTTGCCTGCGTAAGGGAAATCCTTGACGGGAGCGAAAATCATAACATTGAAGATAACAAGTGTTACGCCGCCGAGAAGAATCCAGGGCATATACTTGCTCTTTTTGCCGATTCTCTTTGTGTCCACAAGGTTACCGATAACGATATCGTTAACCGCGTCAAAAGCCTTTGAAATAAGAATGATTACTGCATAGTCAACTGTTGAAAGTCCTATGTACTGCAGATAGAAAAGCTGCATGAATGTTGACACAAGCTGGAATGAAAATCCGCAGCCCATATCACCCATTGCATAGCCGAGTTTATCCATCCAGCCGAAAGGACGAATTGCATTGGGGGTTGCCGATGTTTTTGTGCTCATTGGGTGTCATCTCCTTAATTTTATTTGTTACATCGTATAACATTGTAACTTATTTTTCTCCCAAAGGCAACATAAATTTTTAAGATAAATGTGTAAAATAAAGGATTTGTATTTTACCCGATACGGATTTCGATTTTTGTATGATAACCGTGTGCCGTATTTAATTTCTTAGGGTAGGCTCACGGAGATGAAGAAACTGTTTTCTTCCGATGTACGGCGTATACAAACACATCAGAAATGCACAAAAAACCAACACACCTCCTTTACGCTTTACGGTTTCTTTTGTTCTTCGCTTCGTGAGACACCCTATGGTGTTAGTTTAACATCATCGGGTGCCATTGCCGCCCCCATATTATTGGGGTCTTTGATGCCGTAGTCCTGAATTCTGCCTATTATCGCCTTTTCAATTCTTGCGCCGCATTCTTTCTGAGTTATAACCGCCGCTCCTGCGCCCGTTACCGTCCACTGTGCGGTGGGAGTGCGCTGACCGCCGTATTCAAGGGGCATTCTGAATTGTTTTTCTGCGGAGCAGAAGTGTGACGAGGTTGATGCAACCGCAATGTTGCACACCCTGCTGTCCACCCAGACAGCCGCCATAGCCATTGAAAGCGCCATTGTTGAGCAAGCGCCGTAAACTCCTGCAAACGGTATTCCCATTTCACGGATACCGAAAGTTGTTCCCGTGCATTGATTAAGCAAATCTCCTGCGAAAATTACATCTGCATCCTCGGGCGAGATATCTGCCTTCGCGATTGCCCTCATCACGGCATCGCGGTGAATGACACTCTCCGCCTTTTCCCAGGATTTTTCCCCTGCGGTGCCGTCCTCATAAATATAATCAAAAGCTCTTCCCAGGGGACCTTCTCCCTCTTTTTTGCCTGCGACCGCCGCATAGCCTGAAATTCCCGGCATTGACGGAAGCATAAGCGTGTATCTACCCTGCCTGACGGGCATAAAACCACCTCAATCACTGTTTTCGGATATTATTTGCAATCCTGCCGCAAATATGCAAAAACCGCCCGAAGGCGGTTATCTCAGAAACATATAATACACAACCCCGTAAATTACGGCGGCGAGGGTGCCGTATACAATCACGGGACCTGCTATTTTGAACATATTTGCAGCTGTGCCGAGGATTCTGCCCTCTGCTGCTGTCAAGTTAGGACACATTAAAATTTAAAAACACACAAAAAAGAACGGCTGAAAATCAGCCGTTCTCACAAATCTTATTCGTTTAATAAATCACCGATTTTTACTACGCCAATTCTCTCAATAACACTTTCAAAAAGTTCAACACTTATTTTGATGTTTGTAAAGAAAGGAATAACTACACTATCATATCTTATATTTCCGTATAAACCTTCTTTTTCATCGGATGTGTTTTCGTAAAGTTCAATTGTCATTCCGTCAATTTCATAGGTTTTCAATTGCTTTACGATATCACCTTCTCTATACTCGAAAGTTTTTTCGGAATCTATATAATATGAACCTGTTATTACAAAGATATCATCTACAGGTATTTTATAACTTATATCCCCCTGTTCAATATAATAAGCCATTACATTGTCTTCGTCCAATTCATCAACATAGATAATATAAGTGTTTTCAAAATCTGACAGATATTTTTCAGCGTTTTCAATGCTGTTCATTCCGTTTGTTGTTTCTGCATTAAAAAATTTTTTCATAAACTCCGAAAAATCTGCCTCGTTCATTGTTTTTGCCGCCGCTTTGATTTGTTTCAAATCTTTTATACTTTCGGTAAGAATATACGGAGGAACATTCTCGGTGTTTTTATCGGATGAATCAGATTCTGTTGTGTCTATGCATTTTTCGGTTGTTTTTGAAGAACTTTGAATAGTTTCTGTATGGTTATTTATGATTAATTCTGTTTCAGTTTTGTTTGATGTTGTTTCTGTGCTTAGACTTTTGTTGTTCAGCAAAGTAGTTGTTTCTGTTTGTGTGTTATTGTGATTACTGCAAGATGTCAAAACAAAAATAATTAACAGACTTAAAACCGCAAGTGTTTTTTTCATAATAATTCCCTCCAAATTTAAAAGTTTTTGATGGTGTTTGTTATGTTTTTAATACAATCGTCACAATACAAATCAGTATAAGACACATCTTCTATATTTACTCTTTCATACATTATACATCCATATGGTATGGTTTCGCCATAACATTTTGAACAATGGGAATAAGAACATTTTTTTGTAATTGGTGAAATATCACCTCTGCAGTAGTGATCGTGCACACCAAGTTGATGACTTGTTTCATGAACAAGAGTAAAAATCCTATCTTCTCTTATTTCCGCCTGTGATTCACCAACTGTACCGTAAGGCGTCATAATAATCGTTCCCATCCCCACAGTACCGTTTGACCTTTCGTTATTGGTCATAATATGACCGGTCCAGGCAACCTTTGAAATGCTTTTGCCTCCGTTTCCAAACTGCCGTTTTAAATCATTGCGAACATTCTCTGTGGTCAGACAGGTTCCGCTTTTATGATTGCCTGCTCCGGAACAAGCATTTGATATGTTTCCTGTTTTCACCTTGCCATCACTCAAAATTTTACACTCATCCGCAACAGAAGTGTACAGATTAACATACGAATAAACCTTCATCCCGAAATTTTCCATCATAACATCGTTCAGGACAGAGGCATAATCACTGATTTTACTGTTTGCAGAAGAAAATCTCAAATCATATCCTTTATCATAATAATGATACTGTGTCATCATATATTTAATTGCAGGAAAATCAGAAAGTTTTATAAAACCCCATATATTGCCTGATGAAACATAAACATAATCGGGTTGATCCGGAATATTACCCAGTGCAGTTATTGTTGCATCGGCAGAAATTATTTTTTCAGGTTTATAGGTTTTTCCGGGGGTACCCATTACCGTAATATTTGATTCGGCTTTTGCAGTTTCTGTGTCAGACCATTTCTCAATACACGCAACATCACAAGTATCCTTATCACCATTACATTTTACAGTCAGAGTTGCAGTTCCTGAACTTAACCCTTTTATTGATAAACTACAATCGGAATATTCAGTAACCTCAACAATTCCAGTTGGACTGACTGACCACTCCAAGGCACCGCTTTTATCATAGTTTATTGTTACCACACCATCTTTTGTTGCACCTTTATAAACATTTACGTATAGCTGTCTGATGTTTAGTGGTTTATCATTAAGAAGCAGTTCATGTATATAACCTTCGTTTTTACTATCTGAATCTTGAACATGCACAAAGTTTCCTGAATAACCGAGAACCTTAACTTCTCTGCCGTGCCAAAAGATTCCTTTAATTGTGCCAAACGAAAGGTTAGGTTCACTTCTGAAGAAAGCAAACAGGAAATTAACTGTTACAGTATCTCCTGTTGCATTTGGTTGTGTTATTGCAGTCGCACAAATTTGGGAATAACCAAATAAAACAACGAAACATAATAAAACAGATATGATATTAAAAATACACTTTTTATTCAAACCATATTTTCCTCCTTGATTTTAACATTTTGAGCTTTAATTGTCAAACAACTAACCCATTGAAATCTCCTTCTTTCGTTCGTTATCGGGAACTGTTTTTGCAGAAAAGCTCACTTCCTCTAAAAAAGCTTTCATATATATATGACAAAAATCGCAAAATGTTACGCAAAATTTTTTGCTTTTTTCAAAATTTCTCTGTTTTGCACAAAATCAGTTTCGCAAATTGTTCATCATACAACAAAAAAGAGCCGTCAAAGAACGGCTCAAATTACAAATCATCTTAAAAACATATAATACACAACCCCGTAAATTACGGCGGCGAGGGTGCCGTATACAATCACGGGACCTGCTATTTTGAACATATTTGCAGCTGTGCCGAGGATTCTGCCCTCGCTTTGAAACTCCATTGCGGGAGAAACAATTGAATTGGCAAATCCTGTTATGGGCACAATGGTCCCTGCACCTGCATAATAGGCTATTTTATCGAAAACACCCAATGCCGTCAGCACCGCGGCAATAACAATAAGTGTCACGGGAACAAGCAGTTTGACCTCGTCCGCATCAGCACCGAGTTTTTCATAAGCCATGCCCAGACCCTCACCCAGCACGCAAATGAGTCCGCCTATTGTAAAAGCGAAAATCCCGTTTTTCAGCTTGTTGGTGGGCGGCGATGCCCTTTTTGCCATTTTGCCGTATTCCCCGCCTGTAATCTTCATATCAAAACCTCCGTTTGAAATCAATAAAAACAATGTTATTTTGAACATCATCGCTTGTTTTATTCACTCGCATATTGACTTATTTCTTTAAAAGGTATAAAATAAGTTGATTAATAATTTTGAATGGAGTGTTCAGAATGGCAGTTAAAAAGCTTCAGTACTTCGCAGGCGGCAAATGGCTTGATTCTTCCTGCGAAAAATATATGGATGTTTATAATCCCAGCACAGGCGAAGTTATTGCACAGACTCCCTGCTGCACAAAGGACGAGGTTAACCAGGCTATTGCTTGCGCTAAGGAAGCATTCAAAAGCTGGTCGGAAACCCCTGTTATGAAAAGAGTTCAGATTGTTTTCAAATTCCGCGAACTTCTTGACAAACATATGGATGAGCTCACCGAAATCTGTGCAAGAGAGCACGGCAAGGTATGGAGCGAAGCAAAAGGCGATATCCTTAAGGTTAAGGAGCCCGTTGAACTTGCTTGTTCAGCTCCCTCACTTCTCATGGGCGAAAGCATGAGAGACACTTCAACAGGCTATGACACCACTCTTTACAGAGAGCCCGTAGGTGTTTTCGCAGGCATCGTTCCATTTAACTTCCCCGGAATGATTCCCATGGGTTGGATGTCACCCCTCTGCATTGTTTGCGGTAACACAATCGTTCTCAAGGCAGCTTCAATGACTCCCATGACCTGCATGCGTCTTGCTGAGCTCTGGCAGGAAGCAGGTCTTCCCGATGGCGTTATCAATATTGTTACCTGCTCCAGAAATGAAGCGGAAATCTTTATGGACCACCCCGATGTGAAGGGTATCACATTTGTTGGCTCAACAAGCGTTGGTCTTCACATTTATTCAAGAGCAGCTGCAAACGGCAAGAGAGTTCAGGCTCTTTGCGAGGCAAAAAACCACGGTCTTGTGCTTGAAGATGCCGCACTTGAGAGAAGCGCAAGAGGCATTATCAACTCATCATTCGGCTGTGCAGGCGAGCGTTGCATGGCTCTGCCCGTTATCGTTGCTCAGGAGAGCATTGCAGACGAGCTTGTAGGTTATCTTGTTAAGTTTGCAAAAGAGCTTAAACTCGGTCCCGCGTACGACAAAGAATCAACCCTCGGTCCCGTTGTTACAGAGGCTCACAGACAGTCCATCCTCAAATGGATTGAAAAAGGCATTGAAGAGGGTGCAGAACTTGTGCTTGACGGCAGAAATCCCGTTGTTCCCGGCTACGAAAACGGTTTCTATGTCGGCCCCACAATCTTTGACCACGTTACCGAAGATATGACCGTTGGTCAGAGAGAAATCTTTGGACCTGTTCTTTGCATCAAGAGAGTAAAAGACTTTGAAGAAGGTCTTGCAGTTATGAATGCAAATCCCTTTGCAAACGGCTCAGTTATCTTCACACAGAGCGGCTACTATGCAAGAGAATTTGCAAAGAGAACAGACGGCGGTATGGTTGGCGTTAACGTTGGTATTCCCGTACCCGTTGGTGTGTTCCCCTTCACAGGTCATAAGCTCTCATTCTTCGGTAACCTCCACTGCCTCGGTAAGGATGCATTCCGTTTCTTCACAGAAACAAAGGCTGTTACAACACGTTGGTTTGACGAAGAAGAAATGAAGGCTACAGTTGTTGACACTTGGGACGGCTCCGTTGGCGGCGGCATCTGAGTTTTAAATTAAGAAATCAAGCAACAGGCTGATGCCGACACCCCATAAGGAAGCATTTCTTTAAAAAGTTAAATAGCATCATAACAATGCGTTGAAAACCACCGATATGCGTCACACAGCATTATCGGTGGTTTTTGCCTTTTCTTATAACACTATTTCGCATTTTATATTGCTTCGCAATTTCGTAAGAAG
>CALFPM010000066.1 GCA_937919155.1 uncultured Clostridia bacterium | reverse complement strand
TCTTTCTGCGCCATAAACAACATCAATACTCTTTTTGAAGAGCATATAGTCATACTGCGGACGCCAGTTATCGCCTGTTTCAACGTAATCAAACTCTTCCTTTGAAACAGCAACATTTATTTCAGTAACACCCTTGAGGGTATCTCCGTCTTTATATACGGTATCCCAGAAAGCATGGTGACCGATATACTTGACACTTGCAGGAATAAACATATAGTTCATTGCCTGATTGTAGCTGAAAGCATCGGAGCCGATATATTCAAGACCTTCGGGCAGCGAATTATAAAATTCGCCGAGAACAGCCTGAGATGTGAAATGAGAGTCTGTCACATCTGCGGCAGGCTTGTAGCTGTATATATTCTCGAGCAAGGGAATCTCAAAGAAACCGAGCGTTTCAATGACCGTTACTCCTTCGGGAATATAAACGGTTTTCATGTTTGCATAGTTAAAGCAAAGCTGACCGACAGTCTTTACCGATGAAGGAATAACAAAAGTAAGAACATCGTTGACATATTGCTCGTAGTTGTCATCCTCAGGCGAGGGCTCTGTTCTGTAGCCGTTTTCATCATAAACCGCATGTCCGTATTTCTCCGCAAGGTAAGTATCATGGTCGCAGGGACGGCAGATGATTTCGGTTTTGTCTTTGTTATAAAGCACACCGTCAATATCGCAGTAATTGGGGTTATTTTCATCAACCTCAATCTGCTGAAGCGCCCAGCAGGAATAGAATGCCTTGGGATCAACAAAATCCACATCCGCACCGATATTGATCACTTTGATTTTTTCATCACAGTTAAGTGCATAACTGCCAACGGAAGTTACGGGTTTGCTTTCATCTTTTCTGATAATAAAATTTGTGTTTACATCAGGATTTTCTTTATCATATTCAACAACAGAAACATAATCGATATCCAGCACGGTAAGATAGCCCGTGTTGCTGAATTTGGAAAGTTCATATCCTGACTGAGTCTGCTCATATTCAAAAGTATCCTTCTGAACGGTTCTTACGCTGAAATAGCAGGAAATTGAAACAGCTATGATAATAACGAGCGCAAAAACAGCCTTTTTTATTCCGAAATGCTTATAGGGCTTATTGATATGCGGAGCCGCAAGACCCTCTACCTGATAAGTCCATATTTCATCCTCGGGAATATCAAGATGAATGGGTTCTTCAACCTGAATTTTCTTTTCTTTTTTACTCATACCGTTTCACCTCCCGTTAACCAAGATAGCCGCCCGACACGGAAACGCCTTCTTCTTCAGCTTTCTTTTCCGTAACCTCTGCACGGCGTTTGAGAACTTCCATAACCATATTCTGCTTCTTGCTGTCGTAGTCCCAGAAAAGGTAAGGAATAGCCATAAGGAAAAATCCGATAACATCAACAATAATCGGAATTACAATTATGTTTCTTCTTGAATCGTCAATAAACAGAACATCCCAATTGCTGTTGAAGCCATAATTGAGAAGCATAAGCGGAATAATAAGACCTACAAATGAGGTTATGGGGCCTGTAAACCAACCGAAAACGCCCGCAAAGCTTTCAAGGCGTTCACCCGAAAGATACATCTGATAGTCGCCGATACGAACATTCATATCGTGACCTGCGGTTGTGGGCACGGTCTTGGTCATTTCCATAAAGAACAGCACTACAACGCAGATTGCGCCGCAAAGGTTAACATTATCGCCGCAGAACCACATTGCAGCGGCAATAAGTGCGTTGCCCACAGCTCTCGAAAGCTGATAGAAAATCATAATCTGCTTATACGAGAATCTCTTGAGGAAATAGGGTGAAAGAAGGTCGGGCGGAGTGCCTGCAAATGAAATAAGCATAACAATAAGGCTGTAAGGCAAACCGCTGAGACGGAAGGTATAGAAATAAAGAATGGTAACAAATGGCAGCATACCGTTGCCGAGAGAATCAATAAGATCTTTAATCGTGTTGATGAGCAGATACTTATTTTTAAGCACGCCGAACATACCGTCCCAGAACTTGATCTGAACTTTCTTTTCAACGGGAGGCTGAGGAATTCTTTCCTTGACCCTACCTGCAAAAATCATTGTCATTGCGGCAAGCACGCAGAAAGTGATTGGGATAACATATCTGTAAACATTGATATCCGCCCATTCATATCTGAGCATACCTATGATTGCAGGCATAACGATACCTACAATCGTATTGAAGAAATGAGAAATTTTTACGGGATAGCTGCGCACAAGAATTCTTTCCTGCAGGTTGGGGCTGATGCTTCTTGTGCAGGTTTCCAAGTTGTTTGCAAAGCCGAAAACATTATAAGTTGCAAACAGCAGATTGGCAACCCATACTCTTGTTGCAACATCGGGAATGTTATAAACGGGAAGCCAGCCGATAAGGATGACCATTATACACTTGGGAATAACATCACAATAAAGCGAATATTTATATCTGCCAAACTTGGGCAACAGCTTTTTACGCCAGAAGATATTACGCGCACCGACCCAGCCTGTGTAAAGGAAATGAGTTCCGAATGTTTTGAAACAGGCGGTGGCATTCATACCCTCAAGACCGTTGAGATATGTAATGAACGAGCTTGTCTGATTGAACAAAAGCGAATAGTCAAAAAGTATGGTAGATATGCCGAATATCATCATCAGCACATAGACAAGATAAAATTTACGCTCTGTTTTCTTTGGCAGGAAGCCGAGATTATCACACACAAACCACCACATCAACGCTGAAATGTATCCCAGAGGCATATTCAGAATGCTGATAACCGAAAAGGTAAGATAGGGCAGTTTATAGTGGTGCATAATGAGGTAACAAGCAGAGAAAAAGCCGATGTACTCAAGCACCTTTGACCCTGCATAGTTACTTCCTACGGCAAAAACAACATCCTTATACTCCTTGTAGGGCACATATTTGCCCTCCGCAGGGGTATTCCAGTGGGTTTTCACCTCAGTGAAAAAGGCTTGCACCTTTCCCGTTAATTTGCTCATTGTATCAGACCTCCTTATTTTATTTATAATATCACACAAAATTGAAATAATCAATGAAAATTTATACAATTATGACAAAAATGCTTCACCGGCATTAAGCAAATGAAGCAATGTATTAATTTACATTACCGACAACCAACTGTGTTTCCGACAAAGCAGATTTTTCTGTTTGGAAACCTCTTTGATTTTTCTGAGAAATCTGAGCAAAATGAATTCAGAGGTGATTTTTTTGAATTCAATATGGAGTGCCACTACAAAAGCAGAAAAATTCCCCGTGCTTCAGGGAGACATCAGAACGGATGTTGTTATTGTCGGCGGAGGTCTTGCAGGAATTTTGTGTCTTAAAGAACTGACAGACAGAGGTGTGGACTGCGTTTTGCTTGAAGCCAAAAGCATCGGTTCGGGAACAACGCAGAACACCACCGCCAAAATAACGTTTCAGCACGGCATTATTTATGACAGACTTATAAAAAGCTTCGGCAAGGAAAAAGCATTCAAATATCTTGCGGCTAACAAAAACGCTCTTGAAAAAATCAGAAAAACGGCTGAAAAGTTCCCCTGCGGTTTTGAAGAAAAAGATGCATATATTTATTCGGCAACCGACCGCAGAAAAATTGAAAATGAAATCAGAGCATATGAAAAACTGGGAGTTCAGGCGCAATTCGTTTCAGATATTCCTTTGCCCGTTGAATGCATCGGAGCGGTAAAAATCAGCGGACAGGCTCAATTCCACCCTCTTGATTTTATCTTTTCCGTTGCAAAAGGACTGAATATATATGAAAACTCAAAGGTTACAGAGTTTCTGCCTCAAAAAGTCCTTTGCGCAAACGGCAGTGTTACGGCGAAAAAAATCATTGTTGCAACACATTTTCCCGTATTAAACAAACACGGCGCATATTCCCTGAAATTATATCAGCACCGTTCCTATGTTATTGCCGCAAAAAACGCACTGAATGTAAACGGAATGTATCTTGAGGATAAAGAAGGCGGTTTTTCATTCAGAAATTACAAAGATTATCTTCTCATCGGCTCAGGCGACCACAGAACGGGCAAAAAAGGCGGAGGATACAAAGTTTCCGAAAATTTCTGCAAAAACAAATTTCCCGATGCGGAAATCGGTTATCGTTTTGCAACACAAGACTGCATGAGCCTTGACGGCATTCCTTACATCGGAAGATACGCTGAAGACGCCAAAAATATTTATGTGGCAACAGGCTTCAACAAATGGGGAATGACTTCTTCGATGGTTGCCGCGGAGATTCTGAGTGATATCATAACAGGTGCTGAAAATCCTTATGCCGATGTGTTTTACCCGTCCCGCTCGGTTCTTCACCCAAAGCTTTTTTCAAATATATTTCATTCCGTTGCGGGAATCATCACCCCCACCGTACCAAGGTGCCCCCATCTCGGCTGTGCTCTGAAATACAACAAAGAGGAGCATTCCTGGGACTGCCCGTGCCACGGTTCAAGATTCACGGAAAGCGGCGAACTCATCAACAATCCCGCAACCGATGACCTGAAGAAAAACCCAAATTAAGATTAAAAGCGTTGTGCCCATCCGAACACAACGCTTTCTTTTTATTCATATCTTTTTTCGAGCCATTTGGCGCAAAGGTCAAACCAGCCGCGGATATGTGCACAGTAATCAGCTTCCGCTTTCTGATAAACCACATTATCTGCAAGTGAAAATCCGTGGTATCCCTTTTCGTAAATGTGCATTTCAAAGGGAATGTTCTTTTTGTCAAGTGCAGATGCATAAGCAAGAGAATTCTCGATGGGCACAAGGTTATCCGCGCTTGCGGAAACGATGAATGCAGGAGGAGTTTTTTCATCCACCTTGCTTTCAAGGCCCGGCACAGGGAAACAAAGAATATTGCTCATTGATTCAAGGATGCAGGGATAAACAAGGATGCTTGCGGCAGGGCGGATATCACCCATTGTTGAGAGTGCAGCGCAAAGATGACCGCCTGCAGAAAAGCCGATTGCGGCGATTTTCTCTCTGTCAATGCTCCATTCATCGGCGTTATCGCAAATCACTTTCATTGCCTCATTAACATCTGCCATGGGCATTGAAAAATCATACTGCTTACCTACTGTGTATCTGAGCACGAACGCCGCATAACCTTTTGAAAGAAAAGCAAACGCAAGAGGCTCTGCCTCACGGTCAGAACACATTGAATAGCCTCCGCCGGGAATAACAAGAACTGCCTTACGGATATCCATATGGCCCATTTCTCTTGATTTATCGGGCAGATAAACCGTAAGCTTTGCAAGTTCGTTTGTAAGTTTTATATCAAAAGTTTTCATAAAAATTACCTCTTATTTCAGCCTGTTCATCGGACACACTTTCATGCATATTCCGCACACCGCACCTCTGCCGATTTTCTGAAACTTTGATTTCATATAATTACTGCAGGCTTCGGGGTCAAAAATTTCTTCTCTGGGGGTATCGGGAGTCCAATCGCCGCCCTTAATAGCTTTTGCAGGGCAGGCTTTCACGCAGATGTCGCATCCCGTGCAAACGCTCTTTGCAAGCTCATTATCACATTCAAAGGGACAGTCCGTAAAAATTGTTCCCAATCTGACATAGCTGCCGTATTCGTTATGAAGAAAAAGCGAATTCCTGCCGATTGAGCCGAGACCTGCAAGACAAGCGCCCTTCTTATGTGAATAGCGCGCCATATAATTCCAGCCGTCTTTATTAATGCTCTGGGATGCGGCAACGGTTATGTACTTATAGCCTTTGCGCTGAAGAAACATACCTGTCTGAAGCAGCATTGAGTCAATAAACGCATTGACATTGCGGTAATGGTTGAAATATGTGTGGGTAGGCTCATCTTCAATTTCGTCAATTATGCTTTCGGAAAGTCGGGCAACAATGCTGATGCCGTAAGGCAACGATTCTTCGCCGTCTTCGACCTTGAAGAAACCAACATCGGCAACGCCCTTTTCAATAAGAAAATCCTTTATTTCCTGCTGAATGCTCATTTTGCCACCTTCGTTTCAAAGCAGAGCCATCCTCCGCTTTCGTGGCGGGCAATAACTTCAAGTCCGTTTGCCTCAAATGCGGCAAGAACATCGTTCTCTCTGGGCTCAATGATGCCCGAAGTGATAAACACCGCATCGGGATTCATATAATCTTTTACGTTTCCGCAAAGGTTTATGATGATATCGGCAACTATATTGGCGGCAATAATATCAAACTTGCCTGTTACCTTGTCTGTTGTTGAACCCTGAAGCACGGTGAATTCAGGCTCATCAAAACCGTTGGTTTTGCCGTTTTCCCTCGCTGTTTTAACTGCGAGAGCATCGATGTCAACACCAACAGCACTGTCCGCACCGAGAAGAAGGCAGGCAACGGAAAGAATACCGCTTCCGCATCCAACATCGAGAACGGTTTTACCGTTTTCTGCATATTTTTCAAGAGTTTCAAGGCAGAGTCTTGTTGTGTCGTGAGTGCCTGAGCCAAACGCAAGACCCGGTTCGAGATGAAGCACAGCTCTGTCGCCTGCTTCAAATTCATCCTCCCAGATGGGGCGGATAAGAAGTCTTTCACCCACAGGCATGGGCTTGAAATACTTTTTCCAGTTATTCTCCCAATCCGCGTTTTTGCACACGGACTCGTCAATTTCGCACTCAATTCCCTCGGCGGCAAATCTTTCGGTCAGGAAAGAAACTGCCTCTGCAGGATTTTCCTCGGGTGAAATGTAAATATGCACAATACCCTTTGACCTGTCTTTTGCAAGCAAATCTTCGTCAATGAGATCAATTCTTGCTATTTCCCAGGCTTCCTGCTCAAGGGTGCGGTAATCTTCAATATAAATTCCGTAAGGCACTGCCATATGGGCAATGTCCCCTGCTCTGTCAACATCATCTGCGTTGACCGTGATTTTAATTTCGGTCCAATCCATTTTTTATCTCCAAATCAATATTTATTGTGAACATCCTCGGCAAAACAGAGGCAATCCTTGACCTCAATAACCGTTCCGTCATCAAGTATGGCTTTACCGTTCATCTTGCCGAAAACCTGATGCTGGTCAGTGATGATAACCTTGATGTCTATCTTTGCGGCTCTGTCAAGAAGGGGTGTGAATTCCATTTCAAATCTGCCGTCACTTGATGTGAATGTCCAGGGATCCATATAGCCTGTTTTGGGAATATTGAAAGTTACATCGTCAAGCTTATGGCACTTTCCGTCATAGAAAAGCATATTTTCGCTTGCGGCGCTTGTATCGCCGAAGCCGTAGCCGATATTGAAGCCGAATGAATGACCGTCAATATCCATGTTACCCGAACCCCAATACCAGGTGTTGTCGTATGTCCATACGCCTCTGCCCCAGTCAAGGGTACCAAAGTCCGTTGAGGGGTCAAAAACATAATCCTTGCCGTCAAATGTTGCCTTGCCGCTTGCTCTCATACAATTGATTTTCTGATTATAATAGAAAGCGGTTTTCTTTTCTTTCCACGGAGTTGCAATAACCATTGTATCCATGGGAGGCTGTTCGAGAGTTATATCGCAACTGAAAGGCTTGCCGTCACAGAAATTCTTGAAATTGCAGACGATTCTGCGCTTGCCCTCGGAAACCTGAAATTCCATATCAAGGCGCTTATCGTGATAAACGGTGTTACCCTTTTCGCTGGTTGAAGGAAGCTTAAGCTTGCCCATAGGCAGTGCATTGAGGATTGTTTCCGTATGCTCCCAGGGTTTTGAAAAATCAAGAAGGCTTACGGACTGCAGACCGATATAACCGTCATCCGAAATAGTGAATGCCACGCCAAAATTGTTCTTTTCGGAAATAACAAGATAATAATCCCATTCTTTGATTCTGAACTTGGGTGCTTTGATTGCGTTGCGGTCATAAA
Organism: uncultured Clostridia bacterium; assembly: GCA_937919155.1. GTDB lineage: Bacteria > Bacillota > Clostridia > Oscillospirales > Acutalibacteraceae > CAG-177. The sequence continues at coordinate 12,405 of CALFPM010000066.1, read as the reverse complement.
CCTGAACGATCTGCTTTGACCAACCCGGCTCTCTGAGACTTCCGTCTTCTTTGAGCAAAGGCTGAACTTTGGTTACTTCGTGATTTCTCATTGGGTTTCCTCCTCATGTATAAGTTCAACGCCGCCGTTTCCTGCTCTGCCGTGATTGTAAAGATTACGGTTTTCCAGCGCCCATTGACGGGGTGTGAACGCTCCCTCATCAACTGCTTCAACAGCCGCGTGCATTTCGTAAAGTCTTGCATCCATAAGGTCGAGCTGAGAAAGAAGCTCTGCCTCAATAAACATAGGCATTTTCGCCGCACCGAATTCGGGTGTACCGTGGTGAGAAATAATCATATGTTCAATAAGTGTCAGAGTTTCATCGCTTATGCCCAGCCCTCTGCCGATTCTGTCAATATTGATTGCACCCATAACGAGATGCCCGAGAAGATTTCCCTTGACGGTATATTCCGCCGCAATGCCCGTTTCCGTTGCCTGCATTTCTTCAATCTTTGCAATATCGTGCAGAATCGCACCTGCGCAAAGCAAATCATAATTCACAAAGAGGTAAATCGAGCAAACGCACTTTGCGAGCCTTAAAATTGAAAGCGTGTGCATCAGCAGACCGCTTCTGACGGCATGATGAAGATTCTTTGCGGCAGGCCAGAAAAGAAGTTTTTCTCTGTACTGTTCAATAACTGCAGACACAAGCGTTCCGAGCTCTTCATCCGCAAACGAATCAACGATTTTTTCAATTTCCTTAAGCATTACTTCGCCCGTAAGCACAGCCGAGGGTACATAATCCTCAATGGCAACGTTATCTTCAGGAATAACGGCGCGGATACGTTCAACCCTGAACTGCATTGTATCGTTAAAAGGCACATATGTGCCTCTGACCTTAACAAAATCAAATGCTTTGAACTGATTTGCAGGTGATTCTTTGTAATCCCATAGCTTTGCGTTGATTTCTCCGCTGTTATCCGCAAGAGTCATGTCAAGATAGGGAACGCCCTTTGCGGTCAGCTTTTTCTCAACGGTTTTTATGAGACAATATCCCTCGTGGGAATTTGTTGAACCAAGGGGAGTAAAATTCATATATATCTCCTTTCGGTGAATTAATCATATATATGTTTTATTGTATCACATACAAGTAAAAATTACAAACCTTAAATTTGCGTTTTTCTTATTGACAAATCCGCGCGGAAGATTATAATGTAGATAAATATGAATTCTCGGGGCGGGGTGAGATTCCCCACCGGTGGTAAAGTCCACGACCCGCTAAGCGGCTGATACGGTGAAATTCCGTAACCGACGGTATAGTCCGGAAGAAAGAGAATGCTGATGTGATTGCATTTACGCCCTGCATTTATTGCAGGGCTTTTATTTTTCATCAGCACTCCGAGCAAAGGAGATATAATTTTTATGAAAAAACAAGAAAAAATCATCAGACTTTGTGTTATGGCAATGCTCACGGCACTTTCTATCGTGCTTGTTTACACAATTCGTATGCCCCTTATCCCTGCCGCACCGTTTCTCGAATATGATGCCGCGGATATCCCCGTGCTTATCGGCTCAATGATGCTCGGCCCCGTTTCGGGCCTGATTATTCTGCTTGCGGTATGCATCATTCAGGCGCTTACCGTAAGTGCATCAAGCGGGTGGATAGGTTTTGTGATGCATTTTATTGCATCAAGCGTGCTCGTGCTCGTTGCATCAGGCATATACAGCCGCAAAAAGACCCATCTGAGCCTTATCATAGGTCTCGTTCTCGGGTCAATTGCAATGACCGCTGTTATGATTCCGCTGAATCTTGTATTCACGGGTATTTTCCTCGGTGCAGGCACGCAGACGGTTATAAGCATGCTTATCCCTGCAATTATCCCATTTAATCTTCTCAAAGCAGGCATCAACTCCGCAGTTACATTTGCAGTATTTACTCCAATAAACGGAATTCTGAAAAAATTTATAAAAAGATAAAAAAGCAAAAAAGCTGTGTACCTTTCGGTACACAGCTTTCACTTTTAGTTGTTTGAAATGATTTCCTTTGCGCTTGCGGCAAGACCTGCAAGTCCCTGAAGATCGCTGGGAATAATCAGCTTTGTTGCCTGACCGTCTGCAGCAGCCTCAAATGCTTCAAGCTTCTTGAGTGTGAGGTATCCGTCTCCGGGAGCAGCTTCGTTGATAAGACCGATTGCCTGAGCTCTTGCTTCTTCAACTCTGCGGATCGCCTCAGCCTCACCTTCTGCCTCGATAATCTTGGCCTCTCTGATAGCTTCAGCCGCAAGAATTGCGCTCTGCTTTTCTGCCTCTGCAGCAAGAATCTTGCTTTCTTTCTGACCCTCTGCAACGAGAATCTTACTTGCCTTTTCGCCCTCCGCGGTAAGGATGGCTTCACGGCGCTGGCGCTCTGCTTTCATCTGCTTTTCCATTGCATCCTGAATTTCCTTGGGAGGCAGAATATTCTTAAGTTCAACTCTGTTGACTTTGATGCCCCAGGGGTCAGTTGCTTCGTCAAGAATACCTCTGATTTTAGCATTGATGATATCACGGGAAGTGAGTGTGTGGTCAAGCTCCATTTCACCGATGATGTTTCTCAGGGTTGTTGCCGTCAGGTTTTCAATTGCCGAAAGAGGTCTTTCAACACCGTATGCAAAAAGCTTGGGGTCGGTAATCTGAAAAAACACAATTGTATCAATCTGCATTGTTACGTTATCCTTTGTGATAACGGGCTGAGGCGGAAAGTCAACAACCTGTTCCTTGAGCGAAACCTGCTTTGCAACTCTCTCAACAAAAGGAATTTTGATGTGAAGACCGGTCTGCCATGTTGCGTTATATGTTCCCAGTCTTTCAATAACATAAGCCCTCGATTGAGGAACAATTTTGATGTTTGCGATAACGAGTGTGATAATAACCAATGCAAGAATAACCAAAATAATCCACATAAATGTTTCCTCCTTAGATTCTGTTCACTATAACTTTTACGCCTTCGATTTTTTCGATCTTGACTTTTTCATCTTTGGGTATAACCGAGCCATCTGCCGAACGCGCAGTCCAGACTGTGCCGTTAACACTTACCTGTCCCTTGGCTGATATGTTGTCTATTTCTTCTGTCACAACAGCAACCTTGCCTATGCAGCGGTCTGCGTTGGTAGGCTGAACCTTTGTTTTTGTCAGTTTTCTGACAAGAGGTCTTGTTGCAACGAGAGCAACCACCGACACTGCAATGAAAATAACCCACTGCAACCAGATCTGAGCTCCGAGCAACTCGGCAACAATTGCCGCAACAGCACCAACGGCAAACCAGATTGTCACAATCTGAGCCGTCACGGCTTCAACCACAATCAGTCCGACAAGCAACACTACCCAAAAAATCAGCATAGAGATTTCCGGCATTAAATCACTCTCCTTCCTTTGTTTATATTTTAGCATTGCAGAGTCCGATTTTCAATCATTTTTTTAAATTTTCCCTGTTTGCTTTATAAAACGTTCTCAAGCGAAAGTTTTTCGCAGGATTTCAGATTTCTGATAAGATTTATTCCTTCGATGCATTTTTCTTTCATTCCGTCACTTCCCGAATACCTTAAGGTCATCGGCAATGATGTGATAAGAATCTCAAGTTCATCTATTCCTTTGTGAACAAAAACACTTCGAAGAAAAGCAGAGCGTTTCATCCACTCATCCGAAACGTTCTGAGTTTTTTCTTCCATCTGTTCATCGGGTGAAACAAGAATCTGCAAAAGCTGATTTTCGAAATAATCCATACAGCTTCTGAAAACATATCCCGACCACCAAGCAATACCTGCCGCAAGAGAAAGCAAAGCAATTGCCGCACCTAATCTTTTCAAGGATTCTCTTCCTTTCTTGCAATGTAAGCAATACCGTCTGAATCAACGGTCATAATCAAAATTTCTCCTATGGGAATTTTGCTCGAAATTGCAAATTTTTTTATTTTATCAAGGTCAAACCCCGATTCGGACACCATATCTGCCGCTATCTCTCCGTCACAGATAACCGCAAAAGGCATGCCTTTGTCTTTCGGATACTTGTCAAGGTCTGAGACAGTTGAATTCCTGTATTCGGGTTTCAGCAAAACGCTGATTTTTCCGTTTGTTTCAAATATTGCATATGACACCTGAGATATGTCAAAAACATCTTTTTGACGCAGTGCACAAACAAGGTCATTGACCGTCATTCTCAGTTTTTTTAAAGCCTCATAATCGATTTCTCCGTTTCGGATAACGATTACGGGATGTCCCTGCATACGGGCGCGTACAGTGGGTCTTTTGAGACTTATCACCGATGATATGATTTCAAACGCCACAAGAGCAAAAAGCGCGGCAACCGAATTCAGAATAGGCACCTGGTTATCCTGAATGGGTATTGAGGCTATTTCGGAAAGAAGAATCGTGATAACAAGTTCCGATGGTTGCAACTCACCTATCTGACGCTTGCCCATAAGACGGATAAGAAAAATAACAATCACATAAAGAATCACCGTTCTTGCAAGAGTTACTGCCAACAAACCACAACCTTTCCGCTTTATTTTCCGCAGAATGGCAGATAATATTACCTTTTCATTGACTAAGCGGAAGAAAAATTATATAATTGACGAAAGAAAGGCGGTATTTTCATGAAATATTACCTTGGTTTTGATATCGGTGGCACAAAATGCGCCGTTGTACTCAGCGAAAAAAATAAAAATGCAATAAAAGACAAAGTGAGATTTGACACTTGCGTTGAACGCGGCTGGAAGTCAATAGTCAGTGAACTTATCGCATCCGCAAAGGCGATACTTGACCGAAACGGCATTGCAACTGAAGATGTGCTTGTCTGCGGCGTCAGCTGCGGAGGACCGCTCAACAGCGACACGGGTGTTATTATGCGGCCTCCGAACCTGCCTGATTGGGATAACGTTCCTCTTGCGGATATTGTCCGCGATGAGTTGGGCATACCCTGCAAAGTGAGAAACGATGCGGATGCCTGTGCGCTTGCGGAATGGCAATTCGGTGCAGGCAAAGGCACAAAAAATATGATATTCCTGACTTTCGGCACAGGAATGGGCGCGGGTCTTATCCTTGACGGCAAACTATATTCAGGCACCTGCGGCACAGCAGGCGAAGTGGGACATATACGCCTTGATGCTGACGGACCTGTTGCCTACGGAAAAGCAGGCTCGTTTGAAGGTTTTTGCAGCGGTGCGGGCATTGCGGCAATGGCAAAGAAAATGCTTGCGATTTATAACGGGTCAACAATAATCCCGCGGGACAATGTAACCGCAAAAACAATTGCCGATGCGGCGATGAAAGGCGACAGGCTTGCAAATGCGATTTACCGCAGATGCGGCGAAAAGCTCGGACTCGGAATCTCAATTCTCATTGATATTCTCAACCCTGAAAGAGTTGTTGTGGGCAGCATTTATCAGCGCTCGGGTCATCTGATTGCCGACAGTATGAATGAAACAATAAAAAATGAAGCTCTTGAAATTTCCGCGCAATGCTGTAAAATAGTACCTGCGATGCTCGGCGATGAAATCGGTGATTTTGCCGCAATCGGCGTTGCAAAAGATTTTGCGGAGGCAGAATTATGAGAGAAAATATAATTTTTAATGAACTGCTTGAGAGATATCCCGCTCTTTCGGTGTGCAGTGAAGATATATACAAGTCGTATGAAATAATGGTTCAGTGCCTTGAAAACGGCGGAAAAATTCTTTGCTGCGGCAACGGCGGCTCGGCAGCCGACTGCGACCATTTTGCAGGAGAATTGCTGAAAGGGTTTCTCAAGAAAAGGCCCCTCTCAGACGAAGAAAAAGCAAAATTCGGCGACAGCTTTATTGCCGACAATCTCCAGAAAGGATTGCCCGTTATTTCTCTCAATGCTCACACGGCACTGATGACGGCATTTTCAAACGATGCCCAGTCATCACTTGTTTATGCACAGCAGGTTTATGCATATGCAAAAAGCGGAGACGTTCTTTTATGTTTCAGCACCTCGGGCAACTCCGCAAACGTTATTTTTGCCGCAGAAACCGCAATCGCATCAGATGTGAAAATCATATCGATAACAGGAAAAAGAATAAGTCCTCTCCAAAGGTTTTCCGATGTGTGCATAAATCTTCCCGAATCCGAAACTTTCAGGATTCAGGAGCTTACCCTGCCTGTATATCATTGCCTTGCCGCAATGATTGAGGATAGATTTTTCGAGAAATAAAATGATTTCAAAGGAGAAAAAGTTATGATTTATATACCCAGACCCGAGCACCCCGATCCCCAGTGCGAAAGAGCTGATTGGCTCAACCTTAACGGTGAGTGGGATTTTGAATTTGACTTCGGCAACAGCAAGCTCGAATCAGGTATTCTCGACAAAAAAGATTGGAAAAAGAAAATCCTTGTCCCCTTCTGCCCCGAAAGCAAACTTTCAGGCATAGAATACACAGATTTCATTCCCGCAGTATGGTACAGAAGAAACATTGAAATAACTGCCGCTCAGCTTGCAGGCAGAGTTATTCTGCACTTCGGCGCAGTTGATTACGAAGCAACAATATACATAAACGGCAAAAAAGCAGGCACTCATAAAGGCGGCTATGCATCGTTCAAATTTGATGTTACCGATTATCTCAACGAGGGTGAAAACACAATTATTGTGCACGCCGTTGACGATGTCCGAAATCCCCTTGTACCCAGAGGCAAGCAGAGCGAAGATCTCAAATCCCACGGTTGTGATTACACAAGAACAACAGGCATCTGGCAGACCGTATGGCTTGAATTCATTCCCGTTGCTCACATAAAGAGCTTCAAGCTTTTCCCTGACTATGAAAACGGAATTATTGCAATTTCTGCGGTTGTTGAGGGTGAGGGTGAATTCACCGCCTCCGCTTCATACGAAGGCAAACCTGTGGGCAGCTTCACAAAAACTGCAAAATCAACAATTACAGGCGAAATCAAGCTTGATGAAATTCATCTTTGGGAAGTCGGTTGCGGCAGACTTTATGACCTTGAACTGACTTTCGGTAAAGACAAAATCAAGAGCTATTTCGGTCTGAGGAACGTAAAGCTTGACGGTCTCAAGTTCCTTATTAACGGCAAATCCGTTTTCCAGCGTCTTGTGCTTGACCAGGGATTCTATGCTGACGGTATATATACCGCCCCCACAGACGCCGACCTTGAAAATGACATTAAAATTTCCCTTGCCGTAGGCTTCAACGGTGCAAGACTTCACGAAAAGGTGTTTGAGAAGAGATTTATTTATCATTGCGACAGACTCGGTTACATTGTGTGGGGAGAATACGGAAACTGGGGTCTTGACTGGTCCGATCCCCTTTCACTTGCAGCCATGCTTCCCGAATGGTGCGAATGCGTTGAAAGAGATTTCAACCATCCGTCAATCATCGGTTGGTGTCCTTTCAATGAAACCTGGGATATCAACGGCAGAAAACAGCTTGATGACGTGCTCAGAATCGTTTACAGAACAACGAAACTTCTTGATGAAACCCGTCCCTGCATTGACACAAGCGGTCACTATCATGTTGAAACAGATATTTTTGATGTTCACGATTATGAACAGGATGTTGCAATTTTTGCAAGCCACTATGAAAATCTTGTCAGCGAAGGCAAAATGTACGGCTATTTCCCCGACAGACAGACATTTGACGGCGGCATAACATTCGTCAGCGAATACGGCGGACTTCAGTGGTCAAGAGGCGACAGAGGAGATGCCTGGGGTTACGGCAACGCACCCAAAACTGAAGAAGAATTTGTTGCACGCTACAAGGGTCTGACAGATATTCTGCTTGATAACGAGGCGATTTTCGGTCTTTGCTACACTCAGCTTTACGACATTGAGCAGGAACAGAACGGTCTTTACTACTATGACCGCACACCCAAGTTCGACCCTGAAATATTCAGAAAAATCAATACTCGCAAGGCAGCTATTGAAGATTAATTGATTTAATATATTGACTTTGAATTTATTATGTGATATCATTTACTACGATAAAATTTGACGGAGGTTACACCAATGAAACACATCAAGACTCTTGAAACACGCAATCTTTGTGACAGCGCAAAGAACGGTGGCTGCGGCGAATGCCAGACATCATGCCAGTCCGCTTGCAAAACAAGCTGCGGTATTGCTAACCAGCAGTGTGAAAGCACAAACAAAGAGAGCAAGTAATTATAATTGCTGAAATGCCGCCTTTATGGCGGCATTTTCTGTGAGGAGAATATATGATACACCAGTATAAACTTAACGGATACAACATCGTTCTTGATGTATGCTCAGGCTCGGTTCATGTTGTGGATGAAGTTGCCTATGATATAATCGGATTATTCGGGCAAAAAAGCAAGGAAGAAATCCTTGACGAAATGAGTCAAAAATATTCAGATATCTCTGCTGCAGACATCGAAGAATGTTACGGTCAGATAGGCGAATTGAAGGATGCGGGCAAGCTCTTTGCCCCCGAAACCTTTGAGCCTATGGCAGGTCACCTCAAGCAGAAAACCGCAGGAGTCATAAAAGCTCTGTGTATGCACATTGCTCACACCTGCAACCTCAACTGCTCCTATTGCTTTGCAAGTCAGGGCAAATACCACGGCGAGCGTGCACTGATGAGCTTTGAGGTGGGCAAACGCGCCCTTGATTTTCTTATTGAAAACTCAGACACACGCCGTAACCTTGAGGTTGACTTCTTCGGCGGTGAGCCTCTGATGAATTTTGATGTTGTAAAGCAGCTTGTTGAATATGCACGCAGCATTGAAAAAGAGCACGGCAAAAACTTCCGTTTCACACTCACCACAAACGGAGTGCTCATTGACGATGATGTTATTGATTTTGCCAACAAGGAAATGAGCAACGTTGTTCTCAGCCTTGACGGCAGAAAAGAAATCCACGACCGCTACCGTGTTGACTACGCAGGCAACGGAAGCTGGGATAAAATCGTTCCCAAATTCCAGAAACTTGTTGAAGCAAGAGGCGGCAAGAATTACTATATGAGGGGCACATTCACCCACGCAAACCCCGATTTTCTCAAGGATATTCAGCAAATGCTTGACCTTGGATTTACAGAGCTTAGCATGGAACCCGTTGTATGTGCTCCCGGCGAACCCTCAGAGCTTACCGCAGAAGATATGCCCGTTGTTATGGATCAATACGAAAAACTGGCTGAACTTATGCTTACGCGCGACAAAGAAGGCAAGCCTTTCACCTTCTATCATTATATGATTGACCTTACAGGCGGTCCCTGCATTTACAAACGCATTTCAGGATGCGGATCGGGTACGGAATACATGGCGGTTACTCCCACAGGCGAGCTTTATCCCTGCCATCAGTTTGTCGGCGAAGAAAAATTCAGGCTCGGCGATATATGGAACGGAGTTACAAACACCGCAACTCAGAATGAATTCGGAGAATGCAATGTTTATTCCCGTGAGGAATGCCGTGAATGCTGGGCAAGACTTTATTGTTCAGGCGGATGTGCCGCAAACGCATACCACTCAACAGGTTCTGTTAAAGGCGTATACAAATACGGCTGCGAACTCTTCAAAAAGAGAATGGAATGTGCAATTATGGTTGCCGTTGCAAGAGCTTTCGGAGATGAATAAATGAATACTCCAATCTGTGATTTCGTTAATGAATATATAAAAAGCAAAGCTGAAAGGCTGCATATGCCCGGTCACAAGGGTGTGCCGCTTCTCGGCTTTGAACCTTTTGACATTACCGAAATCGACGGTGCGGACAGTCTTTACGAAGCAAGGGGAATTATTGCCGAAAGCGAGAAAAACGCAGGTTCACTTTTCGGATGCAGCACTTTTTATTCGACAGAGGGCTCATCACAATGCATTAAAGCAATGGTGCATCTTGCAGTGCTTCACGCAAAACGAAAGGGCGAACCACCTCTGATTGCCGCAGGAAGAAACGCTCACAAGGCATTTATGAATGCAGTTGCGCTGACGGATTGCAATGTTATGTGGCTGTACGGTGAAAGTGAAGCATATCTTTCCTGTGATATCACGGCACAAAGTCTTGAAAACACAATAGAAAACACAAAAAACAAACCCACTGCGGTTTATATCACAAGCCCCGATTATCTGGGAAACACAGTTGATATAAAAGAAATTTCGGACGTTTGCAAAAAGCACGGAATTCTTCTACTTGTCGATAATGCACACGGAGCTTATCTCAGGTTTCTTCCCGAATCTCAGCATCCGATGGATTCGGGCGCGGATATGTGCTGCGATTCGGCGCACAAAACCCTACCCGTGCTGACAGGCGGCGCGTACCTGCACATTTCGGAATCCGCAGATAAATTCTTCTCAGAAAACGCAAAAAACTCGCTTGTGCTTTACGGCTCAACGAGTCCGTCATATCTTATTCTTCAATCTCTTGACAAGGCAAACGAATACATTGCAGACGGATATCACAAAAAACTTTCCGAATTTTGCGATGAAGTTCAGAAAACAAAAAAAGAACTTGCCGAAAACGGGTATAATCTTCATGGAAACGAGCCACTCAAAATCGTTATAAAGACAAAACCTTACGGATATTACGGCACGGAATTTGCCGATATTCTAAAAAGTCAAAATATCTTCTGCGAATTTTGTGACAGAGATTATATTGTGTTTATGCTCTCGCCGGAGACAGGCATAAACGGACTAAGCAAGCTTCTCAGTGCGCTTATTCATATTGAAAAGAAAGCGGCAATAGCCGAAAAACCGCCTGCAATCACTGCTGCAAAAACGGCAATGTCAGTAAGAGAAGCAGTATTCAGTCCTTGCGAAACAATCCCTGTTAATCAAAGCATCGGCAGAATTCTGGCTCAGGCAAACGTTGCCTGTCCTCCTGCCGTCCCTATTGCGGTTTGCGGCGAAATAATAACAGAGCAGGCAGTTAAATGTTTTGAATATTACGGAATAAAAGAATGTACGGTTATTAAAGAACGCTGATTTTTCGGCGTTCTTTTATTTTCCTATTGCAAAAATTGCTGATATTTAGTATTATATAAGCTAACTGTGTAAAATATAAAAAACATAAAGGAGAATTATATGCAGGATAACAAACAGTTCAAGCCGTATATCCCTGCAAGCAAAATCACACCCGAATTCACCGTAACTTCAATCGTTATGGGTATTCTGCTTGCAGTTATTTTCGGTGCAGCAAACGCATACCTCGGTCTGAGAGTAGGTATGACGGTTTCCGCATCAATCCCTGCCGCCGTTATCGCAATGGGCGTTATCAGGGTTGTTATGCGCAAAAACTCAATTCTTGAAAGCAACATTGTTCAGACAGTCGGCTCCGCAGGCGAATCACTCGCCGCAGGTGCAATCTTCACCCTCCCCGCTCTTTTCCTCTGGGCAAAAGAGGGCAAGATGGACAAACCCGACATTATTGAAATCACTCTCATCGCTCTTCTCGGCGGTCTTCTGGGCGTATTCTTTATGGTTCCTCTGAGAAACGCTCTTATCGTTAAAGAGCACGGAACTCTTCCATATCCTGAAGGAACTGCTTGTGCAGAAGTTCTTCTTGCAGGTGAAGAAGGCGGTGCAAATGCTTCAACAGTATTTGCAGGTATGGGCTTTGCAGCTCTCTTCAAGTTCATCATTGACGGACTTAAAGCTGTTCCCGGTGAAATTTCATTAAGATTCAAAGGCTTTGCAGGTGAAATCGGCACACAGATTTACCCTGCAGTTATGAGCGTTGGTTATATCTGCGGACCAAGAATTTCTTCTTATATGTTCGCAGGCGGTGTGTTAAGCTGGATGGTGCTTATTCCTTTAATTGTGCTTTTCGGTAACGATATTATTTTAGCACCTGGTACTGCACCAATCGGTGAGCTTTATGCAGACGGCGGTGCTTCAGCTATCTGGGGAACATACATCAGATACATCGGTGCAGGTGCCTTGGCGGCAGGCGGTATTATAAGCCTTATCAAGTCACTTCCACTTATCGTTACAACTTTCAGAGATGCAATCAAGAGTATGTCTGCAGGTGGTACAATTTCAACAGACCGTACAAGCAAAGACTTAAGTATGGTAGTAGTTGTTATTGCAATCGTTGTTTTAACTCTTCTTGTATGGCTTGTTCCTGCAATTCCTGTTAACCTTATTGGTGCAATTATTGTTGTTGTATTTGGCTTCTTCTTTGCAACTGTTTCTTCAAGAATGGTTGGTTTAGTTGGAAGCAGTAACAACCCGGTTTCAGGTATGGCTATTGCAACTCTTTTAATTGCAACACTTATTCTTAAATTCACAGGAAGTGACGGCAATACAGGATATCAGGCAGCTATTGCAATCGGCTCAATCATCTGTATTGTTGCGGCAATTTCAGGCGATACATCTCAGGACCTTAAAACAGGTTACCTTTTAGGCTCAACACCTAAAAAACAGCAGATTGGTGAACTTGTTGGTGTTGTTGCTTCTGCATTTGCTATTGGTG
>CALFPM010000065.1 GCA_937919155.1 uncultured Clostridia bacterium | reverse complement strand
AGCTGTCGGAATCGACCTTGACCCCGTAACAAGCGGTGCAATTGTTGATGAATACAGAGAAACAAATCAAAAGGGTGTTTTTGCCTGCGGTAATGTTCTTCACGTTCACGACCTTGTTGACTATGTAACCCTTGAAAGTCAGACGGCAGGCGAAGGCGCTGCAAGATATGTTCAGGGCAAATCCGAAGATACTGAATATATTACAACCAAAGGTGTTAACGGTGTTCGCTACATTGTTCCTCAGAAAGTAAACATCAAAAATGACAGTGATGTCAAACTTTATTTCAGAGTAGGTCAGGTATATAAAAACGCAAAAACCGTTGTAAAATATAACGGTGAAGAAATTATCAGCAAAAAAAGACCCCGACTTGCTCCCGGCGAAATGGAAAGCGTTGTTATCAAAAATGATATGCTCAAGAGCTTTGCTGAAGGCGGAGTAATTGAGATTTCGGTGGAGGTGTGATTCATGCAGAAGAATATTATTTGTGTAGCCTGCCCTATGGGCTGCGGCATGACGGTTGAAATTGCCGACAGCGGTGAAATCCTTTCAGTAAAAGGCAACACCTGCAAGCGCGGCGAAACATACGCAAAAGCCGAATGCACCAACCCTGTGAGAAGTCTTGCAACAACCGTTAAAGTTGACGGCGGAATTTACAATGTTGTTCCTTGCAAATCTGCAGGCTCACTTCCCAAGGACAAAATTTTTGAATGCATGGAAATCATCAACAAAGCAGAAGCAAAAGCTCCTGTCAAGCTTGGTGATATTCTTGTGAAAGATATTCTCGGCACGGGAATTGACATTATCGCAACTAACCACTGTCCTGCAAAATAAGAATCAACGGCGGAGCATTCAGCTCTGCCGTTTTTGTTAATTAAAATAAATTTAATGTAAAAAAATATTTAATTATGTAACATATTTATATTGATTTTTTCAGCGGTGTATAGTAAAATACTAGAAAATGTTCGGGAGGAATAAACCGTGATAATTTCAGTTAAGAAATCATACACCGATATCTGCTGCGCACAGACCGCTGCGGACATAACTCCCTGCTTTTCATTTTTGATTTTTTAATTTTGCCACCATCATTTTTTGATTGGTGGTTTTTTTACAACTTTTTTCAAAAAACCATTTAAAAATATAAAATTATATGTTATAATTATTTGAATTCATACTTTATCCGGTAATAATTGTTTTTTGGAGGCATATATGAAGCATTTACTCAAACTTATGGATTTGAGCACAAATGAAATCAGCGAGATTCTTAATCTTGCAGATCAGCTCAAATACGAAAAGAGAAACGGAATTGAACACCACCATCTCAAAGGTAAGACTCTCGGCATGATTTTTGCAAAATCATCAACAAGAACAAGAGTTTCATTTGAGGTTGGTATGTATGACCTTGGCGGTATGGCTCTTTTCCTCAGCTCTCACGATATTCAGCTCGGCAGAGGCGAACCTGTCAACGACACCGCAAGAGTTCTTTCAGGTTATCTTGACGGCATCATGATCAGAACCTTTGATCAGAGCGATGTTGAAACTCTTGCAGAGTACGGCTCAATTCCCATCATCAACGGTCTTACCGACTACTGTCATCCCTGCCAGGTTCTTGCAGACCTTATGACAATCCGCGAATTCAGAGGCGGCATCAAGGGCAACAAACTTTGCTATATCGGTGATGGCAACAACATGGCCAACTCGCTTATTGTCGGCGGTATCAAAATGGGTATGTCCGTAAGTATTGCTTGCCCCGAAAACTACAAGCCTGATGCAGAAATCATGAAATGGGCAAGTGTAAACGGAGATTTCACCTGCACAACAGATGTTCTTGAGGCTGCAAAGGATGCAGATGTTCTTTATACTGATGTCTGGGCTTCCATGGGTCAGGAAAGCGAAGCAGAAGAAAGAAAGCAGATTTTCAAAGGCTATCAGATCAACGACAGCGTAATGGCTGTTGCAAAGCCTGACGCAATGGTTCTCCACTGCCTGCCTGCCCACCGCGAAGAAGAAATTACAAATAAAGTTTTCGAAGCACACGCAAAGGAAATTTTTGAAGAAGCTGAAAACAGACTTCACGCACAGAAGGCCGTTCTCGTTAAACTCATGAAAGATTAATCATCTCACAGGGAGGTTTTTAATATGCCAATCAATAAAGACATTAAAAAAGTAATGGTTATCGGCTCAGGTCCTATCGTTATCGGACAGGCTGCCGAATTCGACTACGCAGGAACTCAGGCGTGCCTTGCACTCAAAGAGGAGGGCTACGAGGTAATACTCGTCAACTCAAACCCTGCAACTATAATGACCGACACGACCATAGCGGACAAGGTATATATGGAGCCCCTCACGCTCGAATATATCGCAAAAATCATAAGATACGAGCGTCCCGACGCTATCGTTCCCGGCATCGGCGGTCAGACCGGCCTTAATATGGCTATGCTCCTTGAAAAGAAGGGAA
>CALFPM010000064.1 GCA_937919155.1 uncultured Clostridia bacterium | reverse complement strand
TTCTGATATCAAGATTTTCATCCTGAATCATATTAATTGTTTCAAGTATATCGTGTGTATTTATCATTTTAATACCTCAAATCAGATTCTGTGCATTGAATTAAAGATATCTTCGTGCATAACGTGGATTGAAAGTGACATTTCTTTACCAATAGCAGTAACTTTGTCAGAAAATTCAGTAAAAGGAACTGTTGATTTTTCAAGGTCAACAAGCATAATCATACAGAACATATCTTGTAAAATTGACTGTGATACTTCAATAACATTAACACTGTTATCAGCACATACTCCTGAAACCTTTGCGAGAATACCAACCATATCTTTACCTACAACGGTGATTATACCTCTCATTTTTGTGTACCTCCAAAAATTAATTAACAATATTTTATCATAAACACATAAAAAAGTGAAGAACTTTATTAAATTAGTTTTTAAATATTATTGAAATAATATATTAAATTGTAGTAAAATATTAACAGATATTGGGAGGGGATTTGTTATGTACAAAAATATTGTTGATTTACATGTTCATACAGATAATTCTTTCGATGGAAACCATTCTGCAACCTTCTTTTGTGAAAAAGCTGAATTTCTTGAATTAAGAGCAGTAGCATTTACTGATCATTGTGAGGTTGACCAGTTTCGTGGTGACCCAACTTATGATAAAAGAATTTTTCAGGGATTTTTCGAGGTGTCAAAAGTCCGTTCAGCATTCAAAGGGAAACTTCTTGTTTTGAACGGGATTGAATTGGGTCAACCTGCTTATGATGTTGAAACTGCAGAATACATTTTGAAATCTCATGATTATGATATAGTTTTAGGTTCAGTTCATAACCTTCGTGGTGGTGAAGATTTTTATTTTATGGAAAATCTTACAATGGATGAAGCTGAAAAACTTCTTTCAGAGTACTTTAATGCAATAATCGAAATGCTTAATTGGGGTAATTTTGATGTTCTTACGCATCTTACTTATCCTTTAAGATATTTTTATTCAAAATCAAATCTCGATATTGACCTTAATAAATTCAAAGACCAGATTGATGAAATTTTAACTCTTACGGCAACAACAGGCAAAGCACTTGAAATTAATACTGCTGCACTTCGTCAACCTCTCAATAAACTTTCACCTGAAGTTGATATTATTAAGAGATTTAAAGAACTTGGCGGTAAATATGTTTCAGTTGGCTCAGATGCTCACTATGCTGAACATCTTGCTGCTGATATTGATATGGCATATTCTGCTGCTTTAGAGGCAGGGTTCGACAGTATTACTTTCTTCCAGAAACGAACACCATTAGAAATGAAAATTGAAATGGAGAGATGATTATGAAAGTCAAAGCTGCCGCAAAGATAAATTTAATGTTAGATATTCTAAAAAAACTTGATAATGGTTACCACGCACTTTTTATGATTATGCAATCTGTCGATTTGTACGATACTGTTTCAGTTGAAAAGAATAGTGAAAACAAGATTATAATCAAATGTGACACAGATGGTGTCCCTTGTAACGAAAAGAATATTGCATATAAATGTGCAGTTGCCTTTTTTGATGCATTTGCTTTAAAGGATAGGGGAGTTACTATCAAAATTGAAAAAGTAATTCCAATGGCAGCCGGCACTGCTGGCGGTAGTGCTGATGGTGCAGCCGTACTTTATTGTTTGAATAAAATATATGATACAAAGCTTTCTACAAAAGAACTTTGTGAAATAGGTGCAAAGGTTGGTGCTGATATTCCGTTTAGTATTGTGGGTGGAACAGCAATTGCACTTGGAACAGGCACTATTATTGCACCTGTAAAAGATTTACCTGAATGTTACATCGTTCTTTGTAAGCCTGAACAGGATGTTTCAACTCTTGAAGCTTATGCAGAGTTTGATGCGTTAACTGTCAAATCAGTAAAAATTACTGTGGAAGTGCCCAAGGGACAGGAATCCGTAGGCATTTCTGAGATCCGGATTCTCGGTAAGTAAGGAGGGACACCATGAAAAAGAAAATAACAATCGGAATTCTTGCGCACGTTGACGCGGGAAAAACCACGCTGACGGAGCAGTTGCTTTACCTTACGGGTGCGATACGCCGTGCAGGCAGTGTTGATTCGGGCACAGCCGCAACGGACAGCCTTGCCGTTGAAAAGCAGAGAGGCATTTCCGTGCGCACCGCAACGGCAAGCACACAGTGGAAAGGCATTACAATCAACATAATCGACACTCCCGGTCACGTTGACTTTGCAGGCGAGGTTGAACGAGCCCTTGCCGCCCTTGACTATGCGGTGGTTATCGTTTCCGCCGTTGAGGGAATCCGTGCCCACACCGAGGTTATCCTCAAATCTCTTGACACCGAAAAACTCCCCTATGCGGTTTTTATCAATAAAATTGACAGAGCAGGCGCAGACTCTCAAACCGTTATAAACGAACTTAAACATGTTACGAACCGTCAGTTGCTTATGCTTACTGAAACTGAAAACGAAGGTGAAGAATCCCCTGCCGTGCGCAGAATTTCGGGAAATGATTTTGCCCTTGCGGCAACGGAATCCCTTGCAGATATCTGCGATGAAGCGGCTGACGCTTTTCTCGATGACAAAGCACTTTCCGCAGAGCGTGCGGCAGAGCTTGTCAAAAATGAAATTTCCGCTTGCAGGCTTGTCCCCGTTATGTGCGGAAGCGCAAAGCACTCAACCGGCGTTGAAGAACTTGCGGATATGCTTGTTGAATTTATGCCCTCCGCACAGCGCAGAGCAACAGATGATTTATGCGGAATAATATTTAAAATTGAGCACGATAAAACCCTTGGAAAAGTTTCTCACATAAGGCTTTTCGGCGGCGAGATTGCCAACCGTGATGAAATCGAACTGCTCTCCCCCGCGGTTAAATCTGCGGCAGAATCCGATGCGGTTGAAATTGAAGAAAGCCCTGCAATCAAAGAAAAGATATCGCAGATAAAAGGCTTTTCGGGCGCGAAATATGCAGACACAGGCATCGTAAAAAGCGGTAACATTGCCGCCGTGTGCGGTCTGCCCTCGGCAAAAACGGGATTTTTCGTAGGCTCCTTTGCCGTCAGCGACACCGCAAAGCTTGTTAATCCGTTTTTGAGGGTCAGGGTTACCCCTGCAGACGGCGATGCGCTCAAACTCCCTGCCCTTGCGGCGGCTCTTGGCGAGCTTTCGGACGAAGAACCGTATATCGATGCAAAATGGGAAAACGGACAGAAAGAAATCACCATCAGCACAACGGGTAAAATACAGCTTGAAGTGCTTGACAATCTTCTCAAAGAACGGTATAACCTGACGGCGCAATTCTCACCGCCTACGGTTATTTACAAAGAAACACCATCGGGCACGGGATACGCCCGAGCAAGATACACAATGCCCAAGCCCTGCTGGGCGGTTGTTGAATTTCTGTTTGAGCCGATGCCGAGAGGTTACGGCGTTTCCTATCACGGCAGACTGCCCTCAAACCAATGCTTTTACAGATATCAGTCCCATATCCGCACATCGTTCAACTCCTGCCTTGAACAAGGTCTTTACGGCTGGGAGGTAACGGATTTCAAATGCACCCTCATTGGCGGCGAGCATCACAACATACACACTCATCCGCTGGATTTCTTTGTGTGCACGCCCATGGCATTTATGAACGGACTTTCTGAAATCGGCTCAACGATTCTCGAGCCTTTGCTTAAAATAAGAATCACCGCCCCTGCGGAGCTTTCAGGCAAACTGCTTTCGGAGATAGTCAAAACAGGCGGCGAATACGACACACCGCTGA
Source organism: uncultured Clostridia bacterium (assembly GCA_937919155.1). Taxonomy (GTDB): domain Bacteria; phylum Bacillota; class Clostridia; order Oscillospirales; family Acutalibacteraceae; genus CAG-177. The sequence goes on along the minus strand of CALFPM010000064.1, from coordinate 17,577 downwards.
CAATCGGAGGCAATGTTGCGCTGGAGGCAATCGTGCCCGTTGCAACATCAATGGATTTGCCTGCACGGCTTGCCGTTCTTTCATCGGGCAAGGCGGTGCTCAGCCAATCATTTTACGGCTACCGAGAGTGCCGTGACGGTCTGGAACACATAAACCCCAGACGGGGCGTTAATCCCCTTGACCGCTCAAAGTGGATTCTTTACGCAAGGGGCGCATATTCAGAATAAAAATTTTTCATATATCGTAAATAACACAAAAACCTCCGAGCAGTCGGAGGTTTTTCGTTTTAATATGTAATTTTGAGTGTTTTGATTTCAAAAGGTCTGAATTCAACTTTGTTGCCCTCAAGGGTTTCCTGAACCTCTTCAAGCATATTTGCAATTTCAACCTTCTTTGCACCGTCAAAGAACTTAACGGGGCAAGCGGTGAATGTTCCCTCTGCCTCATAAAGTCTTGCGATAAACGCCTTTTCGTTGTCTTCACAAGGCTTGATTGACTCAACAACAACGTTTGCCGCCTCAGGGATAACAAGTGCCTCCGCTTTGAATTCACCCTTGCTCTGAACAACGGGAATGTTCAGCTCATAAGCAGGTCTGATAACATTTTCTGCACTGAAACCGCCGTTATGGGGCAGGAATGAATAAACCGTTCTGTGCAGACCTCTGTCGCCCTCAATGTCGGGTCTTGTGCCGCCTTTGTGGAGCGAAAGTCTCATCTGACCGCCCTCAATACTGATGCCGTATTTGCTGTCGTTGAGAATTGCAACGCCGTAACGGGTTTCGGAAAGGTCTGTAAACTTGTGGTTAACAACCTCAAACTTTGCCTTTTCAACGGAATCGTTTCTTGTGGTGGGTCTCATAACATTGCCGTACTGAATTTCAAAGCGGGCAAAGTTATTCTGCACCGAAGTATCAAATGCGGTTTTGAGGAAGCGGTGGTTATCCTGCCAATCCATAAGAGTATCGTAACGGATTTCCGCCGTGTCAGCAAAATAAATAACATCCTGTGTGACGGTTGATTTTGCAGAAATCTTATATGTGTTTCTGATAACAAGAGCCGCCGCACCGTGCGACACAACCTGACTGCTGATAAGCTCCGATTTATCCTCGAATTTACATTCAATATCCGCATCAATATCCCAGTTATCCCATGCAGTAGGCAAATCCTCGGCAATAATCAGTGCGCCGAGTGAATATCCCTCGCCTCTGACCTGTCTGCCGCATTTCTTGTCAACAAACGATGAAATATAGCCTTTTTCATCAAAAACAACATCAGCAAAGGGGGTTGAAACGCCGTTTTCCGTGAGTTTAATTTCGCTCTTTGCATCCGCAATACCCTTGATAAGGTTTATTTTTACGCTTGAGAATGCAGGCACGGTAACGCCGCTGATGATAAGAATATTTTTGCCGTCAATGTTTTTATAAGTCTGCTGCTTGCAGGGCATATCCGCAATGAGACCCTCCTCGCATTCAAGGAAGATGGGGTCGCATCTGTCGTGTGAAAGAGTGTTTGTAACGGTCACAAATTCGCCTTCACCGCTTGTGCATTCCGCAATCAGCTTGCCTGCCGTTTCAAGCACTTCATCGGTTTCCGCAAGTGAAAGCTTGTGAGCCGAATTGATGCAGGTGCCCGGCAGAATATCGTGGAACTGATTGATGAGAAGCTTTTCATAAAGAGGATGAATCTTTTCATCGCTTGCAACCTCACCCGATTTAACGGCATTGCTGACGGTGAGATATTCAAGGTCGCGCAGTGCAAACTCGCACTTTCTGTTGTTATGCTTGATGCGGTGCTGATTGGTGAGAGTGCCTCTGTGAAGCTCAAGATAAAGCTCACCCGTGTATGTGTTGGGATACTTGGCTTCGGCTTCCATTTCCTTCATATACTCGGTAACTGTGGAATACTTCACCTTGGGGCAACCGTTGAGGTCAAGCATTCTTCTGCCCATTTCAATGCTTTCAAACTGGGGTCCGCCGCCGCCGTCACCGTGACCGAATGCGGTGAGACGCTTCTTTGTGACATTTCTCTCGTTGATTGCCTTGTAGTGCTTCACATCGCCCGAAACTGTATCTCGCAGAGAAATCGGATTAAGCAGACCCAAGGTTTTGTTGAAGTGGGTGAACACCTTTGTGCCGTCAATTCCCTGCCAATAGAATGTGTCATAGGGGAAATGGTTTGTGTCATTCCAGTCAATCTTGGTTGTGAGGAAATAATCAACTCCGCAGCCTTTCATAATCTGGGGAATTGCGCCGCTGTAGCCGAAAGTATCGGGCAGCCAGAAGCTGTTTGAAGTGAAACCGAAATGCTTCCTTGTGAATCTCTGACCCCAGAGGAACTGTCTGACCATTGCTTCACCTGAGGTGATGTTGCAGTCGCACTCAACCCAGACAGCGCCGTTGGGCTCATATCTGCCCTCTGCAACTTTTTCCTTTATTTCCTCGAAAAGTGAGGGATAGTGCTCAAGAATCATATTGCCGTGGCAGGCTGAGCTCTGAACAAATTTGAACTCGGGGTAACGAGCCATAAGTGAAAGCTGATTTGAATATGTTCTTGCGCATTTTTTGATTGTTTCCGTTGTTTTCCAGAGCCAGGCTGTGTCCATATGAGAATGGCCGATAACGCCTGCTTCGGGTGCATCGGGGCCGTTCTTTGCGGCAAGCACTTCCTTGAGGAAAGGATGAGCCTGTGCCATAGCGGCACGGAAAGTTTCCTCATCAATATCATCGTAAGCGTAATAAAGTCTCTTATGCACCTCATAAAGCGCATTGATAAGCTCGCCCTTTCTGAATGATGAATCGGGCAGGCTTTCAGTGAGGTCATTGATAACTCTCAGGTCAAAATAGAACTCCTGAATGAAATCATCCTTTGTGCAGATATCAAGACCGTCAAAACGATAAGTATAGCTTTTGATAAGTCTGCCGTTTTCAAGAGGCTGTGTGCCGTAGTGAGTGTGGCCGGTGTAAACCTCAAGGGCAATGTCAATTTTATCGCCCGCCTTTGCATTCTGCACAAGCAGGTCGCAATAATGGTTGCCGTGACCCGTAAAAACAATTTTGGTTGCAAATGTGCCGAAAGGCTTGCCGTTAACCCAGAGCAGAGTTTCATAACCCTCGGTGTGAGGCATAATAAAAAGGTCTTTTCCGTCAAGCGCATCGGGCACTGTGAATTCTGTTATGAACCATCCGAAAGCTTCTTCCCTGCCCCAAGTTTCACCCTTCGAGATGGGTGAACAAACCGAAGCATCGGGAATTTCATAAAGTCTTTCTTCAGTTTCGTGAAAATCAACTTTTTCAATAAGAGTTTCTTTCTTGAAGAGCATATGGTTAAGCGTATCTTCAAAGCGTCTGAGCTTGTTGAGCATACGCTCGGTTTGTCTCTCGGTAAGCATAAAAACATCCTTTCGGGATAAGATTAATAATCAGTCGGTTACAGATTATATCATTTAAATCAAGCAAAAACAATGGATATTATAAATTTTCGTCAAAATATTCAATAATTTTACAGCAGTTGAATTTTTGACATAAGTTGTGTTATAATCTTAAAAGAATATCAGGAGGGAAAACAAATGAAAATAGCTTTTTTTGACACAAAACCCTATGACAAACCCGCGTTTGAAAAATACGGCAAACAATATAACATAGATTTCAAGTTCTTCGAAGCCAAGCTCAATGAGGACACAGTTGAACTTGCACACGGATTTGACGGCGTTTGTGCCTTTGTCAATGACACCGTAAATGCCGCAGTTATTGACCGCCTTGAGGCAATGGGCGTTACCGTGCTTGCTCTTCGCTGCGCAGGTTTCAACAATGTTGATATGAAACACGCTCACGGCAGGCTTCACGTGCTTCGTGTGCCCGCCTACTCTCCCTATGCCGTTGCGGAGCACACCATGGCACTTCTGCTCACATCAATCCGCCGCATTCACAAGGCATATATCCGCTCACGCGACTTCAACTTCAGCCTTTCGGGTCTCACAGGCTTTGACCTTCACGGCAAAACAGTGGGCGTTATCGGCACGGGAAGAATCGGCAGAGTGTTCATCGATATCTGCAGAGGCTTCGGAATGAAAGTGCTTGCCTATGACAAATTCCCCGCCCAGGATCTTGACAACGGCGACACAATAAGATACACAGATCTTGACGAGCTTTTTGCAAAGAGTGACATAATTTCACTTCACTGCCCTCTCACAGATGAAACCTACCACATAATTGACGAAACCGCACTTGACAAGTGCAAAAAAGGCATAGTTATTCTCAACACTTCAAGGGGCGCTCTTGTTGATGCGGAAGCTTTGCTTGCAGGCATCAAATCCCGCAAAGTGGGTGCAGCCTGTCTTGATGTTTACGAAGAAGAATCCGACCTTTTCTTCGAAGATAATTCGGGACACATTCTTGAGGACGACACCCTTGCCCGTCTCATATCCATGCCCAATGTCATTGTTTCCTCCCATCAGGCTTTTCTGACGGAAGAAGCGCTTGAAAACATTGCGGAAACAACGGTTAGGAATCTCACGGATTTCTTTGAAAACGGTCAATGTCAAAATGAGCTCTGCTTCAGAACAGGAGAAACCGTTGACTGCAAAAGCGGAAAATGCTTTTAGTCAAAATGCCGTCTGCGGGCAACAATTTTCAGCACTTTTGCCAAGTCTTTTTATCTGCATAAAAGCTTGACTAAACAATGTATATATTGTAGAATATATTGCGTATGAAACGAAAATTTCAGAAAGGCAGGTGGAGTTATGTCAACGGAAAGAGAAATCGTTGAAACAACCGATAACTCTATACTTTTGAAAAATCGCCGCTTTGTCGGCGCAAAAGAAACCGTTGCCTATGTTCTTGAAGACACAGCTGCGAGCCTCAACATCAACGACTTCAAAGACAGATACATATACGATGTTGTTAAAATCGACTTCAGCTATCTCGCAATTCAGAACATTGTTGCAACCGTGTGGGATACCTTTAACGATACGTTTATCGGCGTTATTGTTGAAAAGACCAGAACCCGTTGGGGTAAGTTCAGACCCTATCTTCTTCTCGGTCAGCTTCCTCTGACTCTGTTAGGCTTGTGGTATTGGCTTATTCCCTTTATGTTCCCCGACACTCCGGGAGACTATCTTCCCAAATGGATTTTCTATTTTGCAATGTCGATTATCACCGAAACTGCAAACACATTCACGGCTGTTGCCCGTGCAGGTTTCGGCTCCACGATAACGCCTGAGCCATTGGACCGTTCAAGGCTTATTGCCACGGCAAACCTGATGTCTCATTTTGTTGAGGACATACCGAAACAGGTTTTCGGCGTCATATACGACCTTGTAATCAACGACAAAATCAAAATCAAGCTTCCCAAGCTTTTTGCAGGATTCGGCGTTTCCTTTGCCGTTCTCGGTGCTGCATTCTGTCTTTATTTCTTCCTCAACACAAGAGAAAGAGTTGCTCAGACAATCAAAAAGCCCAGCGTAATTCAGGGATTGAAAGCTATTGTCACAAACAAACCGATGTTTATTCAGGTTCTGTCATCGTTCCTTTCAGGCTTCAGCATCGGCTCAAGCAGAACGAATTTCTATATCGATGTTATCGGTTCAATCACATGGAAAACCATTGTCGGTATTCCTGCATTCCCCATCAAGTTTATCAGCTACGGTTTTGTTGAACCCCTCAGAAAGAGATTTTCAACCAAGGCACTCTGGATTCTTGAAGATGCCTGGACGGACGCTTTGTGGATGATTGTTTTCGGCATAGGTTCTATAAACAAAAACTTTATGCGCAAAGCGGTTATCCTTCCGCTTATGGGTATTGAAGAAATATTCGAAATGTGCGTTTACGGCTTGAGACGAGTTATTCCTGCCGAAATCAGCAACGAGTCCATGGACTACTGCGAATGGAAAAACGGCTACCGCGCAGAGGCTATGATCGGTGTTGCTCAGTCAACCATTTCAAAGCTTCAGCAGGCTGTTATGGGCAGTATCAACAGCATCGTCATGAAGAAAGTCGGCTATGTTCAGGGTCTTAAGGTCGGAACACAGTCTGACAAAACAAAATGGTGGATTTTTGCACTCGGCACAGGTATCCCCATCATCACAAGCAGCCTTGGCATTATCCCCAAATTCTTCTATCCTCTTTCAGCTGAAAAGCGCAACCTTATGTACGCCGAACTTCGCGAAAGAAGAAGCAAGGTTGCTGACAGAATGAACAAAGCAACAACTGCAGAGGAAGTTGAGGAAATCGCAAACTCACAGTTCATCGTAAAATAAGTTCATAAAAACAAAGAACGGATTGCAAAGATTAATTTCTCTGCAATCCGCTTTTTTTTATTTCATAAGCAGTCTCATAAACAGGCCGCCCTGCACCGTACGGTGGCGGAACGAAACCCATTTGCCGCTGACGGTGTCGTACCAATCCGTCATAGGCACTCTTGAAGTGCTTTCGTTATATGCCGCCCACAAAGGTGCAATGTATTCTTCAAAATCCGCTTTTTCCGATGCCATTGATGCCGTCCACACAAGCCAGTCGGACTTTGTGTAATCTGCACGGCTGTCAAGAGGCATGCCGTATTTATTGAAATGCTTCTTGTTATCCGCAATTTCAGCATCCATAAATTCCTGAGTGAAAAGGCCTGTTTTCCAGACCTTATCCCACACCATATTATACTTCATTGAATAGGTGCAGGGCTGGTCAAAAGCAAGGTTCGATGTGCCGTCAGGATTAAGCGCGGTGTTCATCCAATTTTCTGCCATTTTCTCCGCCTCATTGCGATAGAAAGCTGATTTTTCGGCGTCACCCAGCATATCGGTGATTATCGCCATACCCTGAAGTCCCATAACCGCCTTGAGAGAAAGGTTGCAGTTATGGGCAAGGTGGCCTGCAAAGTCATCGGTGCAAAGCTGGTCTTCGGGGTCAGCGCCGTATTTGATGAGATAGCGGCACCAGCCTTCAAGCAGGTCAAGATGCTCAGCCGCAAAATCTGCCGAACCCGTGGCAATTGCAACATTCGCATCCATAACAAGCATATTGCCGCATTCCTCAACGGGCATCTGGTATTTAAGTGCATTTCCGCCGTAAACCTGACCGTTGACAAGCGGATACTGACCAACATCGTGGGGAGCAAAGTCAAACACCCATTCATCGCTCTTTGCATATCGGATAACGGGGCGCATCATGCCCTTGACAAGCTCGGGATTATAAAGCAGGAACATGGGAATTGAGGGGTAAGACACATCAACGGTGGCGGCGCATCCGTTTGAGTTGCATTCCTTGGAGATGAAGAGAATTTCGCCGTTTTCGTCAAGCACAAGCTTGTGCGCGGCAATAACCTGACGGTAAGCAAGGCTCAGAAGCTCTGCATATTTCTCGCCGCCTGCCTCATATGCATCAGCATAAAGCTTTTCGGAGAATGCCTTGCAGCGGTTCTTAACCTCATCGTATTCCCCTGCGGCTTCAGCTACCGCCTCAGGAACAGTCTGACCGTCTTTGTTCCAGTATGAACGAAGATGCTTTCCGAAATACTCAATGCTTTCAATATCGTCATAGGCGAAATAATACATCAGCCTTTCGCCTGCTTTGGGACTTGAAGTAATGTTAACATGAACATCGCTCCAGATTTTGTTGGCGTATATCTGAGCATCGGCGGCGTCTGTCATAAGATAAAAATATCCCCAATCGATGCGAACATCGTCACCGCTGCGGTTAAGGGGCTTTTGCTCCGAATTGCCCATACGCATACCCTTGACATTGCCGAATTCAACATTTTCGGTAATAACATCATTCTGTCCGCCCTCGTCAAGGCAAAGTTCCTCGCTTGCGGCTATATTAATGCTGACAGTATGCTCCTTGCCGTCAAGAATCTCATAGGAAACTTCAAGATAAGTCACGGGACGGGTCAGCAAGCGGTAATCATCCGCAATCACGGGAGAAGTAAACACCGCTTTGAGCCTTATCTGCTCATTTTCAAAAACTGCGGTTGTTGAAAGGGCGTCAATATCAAGCGAAACCTGATTAATTTTGTGATAATCCCTGTGATAACCGAGGAAAAGATATCGGTTGCCGTCAACGGTCACCGTGCCGATGATTGAATTGCTTTTGCCTGTCCAATGCTCGGTGTTGGTATGGTTTATCTGTGTGTCAGGTGACCACACGGAAAAATAGGGGTCTATGGTAATAAGCGGAACTGAAGGTGCTCTTAATTTCATAATCATTATCCTTTCGCTGCGAATTTAATAGAATTTTATCATATATATTTCTTGGTTGCAATAAAAATATAAGTAATTTTAACCATTAATTATGTCGCGGATTACAATTTAAAGTGCAAATTTCCGAATTTTATTTTTATTGTCAATACGGCTTGTAATGAGCAGAAAAAGATGTATAATGTTTTTCGGTAAAAACAATATAAACGGAGTTGACTTATGAAAATTTTTCAGCCGAAGCTTTTCACTTCTCTGAAAAGCTACAGTAAAAACAAGTTTATCAACGACCTTGTGGCCGGCGTTATTGTTGCAATCATTGCCCTGCCCCTTTCAATCGCCCTTGCAATCGCATCGGGTGTATCACCCGAAAAAGGTCTTTACACCGCCATTGTTGCAGGCTTTGTGATTGCTTTCCTCGGCGGCAGCAACGTCAACATTTCAGGTCCTACGGCGGCATTTGCAACCATCGTTGCAGGCATTGTTGCCCAGCACGGCACGGACGGACTTATAATCGCCACAATCATGGCAGGTATCATTCTGATTCTTATGGGTGTGCTCAGATTCGGCGCACTTATCAAGTACATACCCCACACAATCACAACGGGCTTCACCTCGGGCATTGCGCTGACAATCGTTATCGGTCAGGTCAAGGATTTTCTCGGACTTACCTTTGACCCCACCATGCCCACGGTTGAAACAATCGAAAAGGTTGAGGCAATCGCAAAATCCATCGGCACAATCAATTGGCAGGCACTTATCGTTGGCGCAATCGGAATGGCAATTCTGATTATCTGGCCGAAAATCAGCAAAAAAATTCCCGGCTCGCTGATTGCCGTTGTTATAGGCGTAATAATAGTTAAAGCTATCAATATGGATGTCAACACCGTTGGCGACCTTTACACAATTTCAAGGGCTCTGCCCAAGTTTTCACTCCCCGAATTCAGCTTCGATGCAGTAAAACAGCTTATCCCCAATGCATTCACCATTGCAATCCTTGCAGGTATTGAATCCCTGCTTTCCTGCGTTGTTTCGGACGGAATGATCAATGACCGCCACAATTCAAACACAGAGCTGATTGCTCAGGGTGTGGGCAACATCTGCTCAGGTCTTTTCGGCGGCATTCCCGCAACGGGCGCAATTGCTCGAACCGCCGCAAATGTTAAAAACGGCGGCAGAACACCCGTGGCAGGCATTGTTCACGCGGCAGTACTTCTGCTTATCCTTGTTGTGCTTATGCCCTATGCTGCGTGGATTCCCATGCCCATTATCGCCGCAATCCTCTTTATTGTTGCTTACAATATGTGTGAGTGGAGGCAGTTCGTTAAAATCTGCAAAACATCACCCGCAACAGACATTATCGTTCTTGTTCTCACCTTTGTGCTGACGGTTGTGTTTGACCTTGTGGTTGCAATTGCGGTTGGTATGGCAGCACATTATATTTTCAAATTCATCAAATCCTTAATCAACAAAAAGAAATAAAAAAAGCACTCCGAAGCATCAAAACTTCGGAGTGTTTTTTTACATATGTGAATCAAGAATTTTTTGGCTCGCAATTGCAATCTGTTTATCGGTGGGTTCCCACGAAAAGACCAATTCCGCAATTCTGTCACCCCAACAGATAACAAATCTGTTGCCGTATCCGTCATCATATTTTATACGGTAAACCTTATCCGCACCCCACGGCGCAGGGTCAACGGAAACATAATCATCCTTGAATATGCCTTTTATTTCTTCTACACAGGCATCATAAAGAGGCTGAAAATTTATGTAATAAATATCACAATAAAAATCCGTATTTTCTTTATCAAGCACAAATTGACTTGTTTCCTTTTTGTTGACAAAACCCAGCCACTCGTTGCTTTTATATTTTGATACTATGCCATCGGCATCAATCATATCCTCCAAATCAAGGGGCAGGTTTTTGTCATAATAAACCTCAACGGTTTTGCCGTCAGCAGTTGTTATTTTCTCGCTTCGTTTCGGGAAAAGAGTGTAAATCCCGAATGAACCCGCAACAAAGCCTGCAACAAGAATAACCGCTGTCACGGCAGTTATTGCCTTTTTCTTGTTATCGGCAACATCCTTTCTTATAATTCCGCGGCGCAGGGCTTTGAACACAACCCAAAGCAAAACTGCAAAAGCAAATGCAATCACGCCGAATATCATCTGATACGGTGAAAGGAAGGTATAAATTTTGAGAAATGAACTTGACAGATAAAGAGGCACATAAAAATTTGCATAGTTAATAATACGCTTCGTTTCGGCAAATATCCCGTCATCTGCCGCTTTTTTTGCTTTCGAATACCAAAAAAGATATTTAAGAATGCTGTAAAGCGACAAAGGAATTGCAAACGGAACTGACCAGAATATGTATGCCGCATCGGACAATGTATCAATGGGTTCTTTAAAAAATCGGAAAGCAAAATAAACAGTAACAGCCACCGCAACCGCAAGCATAAAAAGATTTTCCCAAATCATATTGCTCTTTGCAAAGCGGTGAATTTCTTTGACTCTTTCTGCGGCATCGGTATGCATCGGCACAGGGTTTTCGTTCTCATTAACAAAAACATACATTTTACCGATGTCAGCAACGAATTTCCAGCCTGAAACGGAATGCTCGTCAATAAATCGCTTTTTTTCGACTACCGAAGGGATTGTTTCTCTGTGATAAACAATCTCATAGGAAAGGCTGCTTGGCTCAATGCGGCGGTATTTCCAACGGCGTACGCCGATATCATCCAACATCCAGCCTTTTTCCGCCATTTTCTTAAGGTGATTTTCAATACCTGTGCAGTCATTGTAGGAATAAAATTCAAATCTTCTTTTTATTTCTTCCATTCTCTCACCCCAATCTTAATTTTATTGTAGTAGTATATATTCTTCTTGTCAAGAAACAAACGGCGATGCAGATGCACCGCCGAATTTATTCTTACATAGCCTCAACTGCTGCCTTTTCAGCTGCAAGACCCTTCTTATAGTTTTCAAGGAACGCCTTGAAGCCTGCAATATCATCTGCATCAGGTGCAATCTCGGTTGAATCCTGACCTGCAAACACCTTGCTTTCAAGATATGCGTCAAGGGTTTCGCCATCAGCCTTGCTGACCATATACTCTGCAAGGATAGCAACGCCCCAGGGGCCGCCCTCGCCTGCTGTTTTCATAACGGAAACAGGAGCGTTGAGTGCCGCACCCATAATCTTCTGACCTGCAACGGGTGCCTTGAAATAGCCGCCGTGGCCGAGAATACGGTCAACCTTAACATCCTCATCCTCAAGAATTTCCATACCGATGCTGAGGGTTGCCGCCGCTGATGAAAGCTGAACTCTTGCAAAGTTTTCGAGAGTGAACTTGCTGTCGGGTCCTCTGAAGAACATGGGTTTGCCGCTGTCAAGACCAGTGATAACCTCGCCTGAAAGGTAATTATATGCCACAAGACCGCCGCAATCCTTGTCGCCCTCAAGTGCTTTTTCGAACATCTTGTCAAGCACTTTATAAATACTCACATCCATACCCATAGCCTTGCACATTGAGGTGAACATTCCTGCCCACGCATCAATTTCGCCAGAGCAGTTGTTGCAATGCACCATTGCAACAGGCTTGCCTGCGGGAGTTGTGACCATATCGATTTCGGGGTAAAGCTTTGAAAGTGCCTTTTCAAGAACAACCATAAGGAAGATTGATGTGCCCGCAGAAACATTACCTGTTCTGACTGCAACGGAGTTTGTTGCAACCATACCTGTGCCTGCATCGCCCTCGGGAGGACAGAGTGCAACACCTGCCTTGAATTCGCCTGTGGGGTCAAGGAGAAGCGCGCCTTCTTCGGTGAGCACACCTGCATTTTCGCCTGCAACAAGCACCTTGGGCATAATATCTGCAATCTTCCAGGGGAAGCCGTATGAAGCAACTTTCTCATCAAATTGTGCAATCATTTTTGCATCGTAATCATTTGTGTTGCTGTCGATGGGGAACATACCCGATGCTTCGCCGACACCGATAACCTTGTTACCTGTCAGCTTCCAATGAACATAAGCTGCAAGAGTTGCAATAAAATCAATGTCCTTGACATGTTCTTCGCCGTTGAGAATTGCCTGATAAAGGTGAGCAATGCTCCAACGCTGAGGAATGTTGAAATCAAAAAGCGCGCTGAGTTCTTCAGCTGACTTTGCAGTGATTGTGTTTCTCCATGTTCTGAACTGAGCAAGCTGATTGCCTTCTTTGTCAAAAGCAAGGTAGCCGTGCATCATGCCGCTGATTCCCAGAGCACCGACAGTTGTGAGCTTTTCGCCGTACTTTTCCTCAACATTCTTCTTAAGCTTTGCAAACGCACCGCGAAGTCCTTCCCAAACCTGCTCAATAGGATAAGTCCACACGCCGTTATCGTATGTATTTTCCCAGTCATAGCTGCCCGATGCAAGAGGTTCATGATTCTTGCCGATAAGAACAGCCTTTATTCTTGTTGAGCCGAATTCAATGCCCAGAGCTGTCTGCCCTGCGGCAATGGCTTTTTTAATGTTTTCCATATTATCACTCTCCGTCAGAAAGTTTGATTTTCGTTATGTTTATAATATCAAAATCCCCTTGCGCCGTCAAGACTTTGAATAAAAATGAAAATAAACAAAAAGCTTTCAACCTGTTGCAAATTAACTTATATTTTGATATAATACATTTTATATAATGTTCAAAGGAGGAAAATCATGAACTTAGTCGGAACTGTTAAAGACGGCATTTCAAAAGTCAAGACTTATTGGAAAACGCCGCCCCTCGGAAAGTACATGAATTTCAAAGAAATCGTTTCACTTGCAGGCGGTGGAATAGGTGTTAAATTTATTATCACCTGTATCGCATCTGTCTTGCTTTCGGCAACAAATGTTTTTGTCGGCAACACCATCGGCATTGAGCCCATGAATATGTATTTCATATATATTCTTGCGGTTGTGCTCAGCTTCCCTCTGACAATGTTCAGAGCATACATCATTGACAATGCACGAAACAGAAAGGGCAAATACAGACCTTACATACTCACCATGGGTCTGCCCACCGTTGTTCTTGCAATCGGCTATTTCTGGATGCCATATGAAAAAATGGGCAGTCAGCTTATGAAATGTGCCGTTGTGCTTCTTTTCAACATCGGTTTTCAGTTTTTCTACAATTTCCTCTATGATGCATACGATAACTACATCGTTGTTCTTTCACCCAACACACAGGAAAGAGCAAACGTTTCCTCAATAAAGTCCGTTACGGACTCCTTTGCACCCACATTGACAAACGCCATCATTCCCCTGCTTGCAACGGGAATCATCGGCACAAACAACCTCAACGATATCAGAATCTACCGTTACCTCTGGCCCCCCGTACTGATTCTCGGTTTCATTCTCAGCGTTATCGTTTATGTTAACACGGAAGAAAAAATCGTTCAGGCAAAGACTCACGTTGTTCAGATCAAATTCATTGATGCGCTCCGTGCAGTTGCCAAGAACAAATATTTCTGGGTTATTTCTCTTGCAGGCTGGCTCGGCTTCCTTGAAGGCTCCTGCCTCAACATTCTTAACTGGCTCTATTCCTATCAGCACGCCTGCACAGGTGCCCAGTATTCACTTATTGTCACCATTTACGGCAACGCATCTCTTTGGGGCATGCTTCTTGCACCGCTTTCAATCAAAAAGATTGGCAAGAAAAACACTCTTATTCTCACAAACGCTCTCAACATCTTATTCATTGCTCTCATTTATCCCGTTGTTAAGTACGCAGATATCAGCATTATGATCTGGCTTGTTATGATTTGTCTGTGGTTCAACGCTCTTGTCGGCTCATTTGCACACATCCTCACTCCCGCCCTCAACGGCGATATCCGCGACTATCAGCAGTACATCACAGGCGAAAGAATTGACGGTATGTTTGCCGCAGTCGGTCTTATCGGCAGCGTTATCACAATGGCAACAAGCTCAGTTCTTCCCGCAATCTACGAAAACATCGGTTTCAACGAAACAAAGCTCAAAGAACTTCTTCCCATCATCGTTGCGCAGGAGGGCGAGCTTTTAGACCCGACCAATGTTTATAATGTTCTTTATCACAAAGAAACATTCATAAGCATCTTCGGCGTTCTTATTGCAGTTTCCATACTCGGTGCGGCAATGAATGTTATCCCCTATTTCTTCTATGACCTGTCCGAAATAAAGCAGCAGGGCATGATCAAGGTTCTTAAAATCCGCGCTCTCTTTGAGGATTACGGCAACGGCATTCTTAAGGACAAAGACCTTGTTGAAGCGGTCGAAGCAGTCAGAGAAGCAAATGAGCTTGCAGACGCACAGCCTGCAGACCTCAAAGCTCTCAGAGCAGAAAAGCGCCGTGCATCAGGCAAGGATGCAAAGAAAGCCGCAAAAATAGCTTACAAAGAAGCGGTTGCACTTAATCAGAACATTGAAATTGCAAAAATTGTTCTTGACGAAATGGACCGTTTCAACACTCCCAACGGCAAGGCTCAGCTTGCTCAGGCACGCTCCAACGCAAGCGCAGGCTTCGAGGCAATCTATAACTACGATGCATCGTCACTTGCAGAAGCAAGAGCACTTCCCTCATCAACACCCGAAGAAAAAGAATACAGAAAATACTCAATTTCCGTTGCCAAGGAATTCATTGATGCCAAAAAGGCTGCGGCAAAATATTTCTCAAACAACATTGTTGATTTTGACATTTCCGTTTTTGAAAAGCTCTTCGATAAAGAAGATGCCCTTGATGCAGAACTGAAAGAAACTTATCAGAAGCTTTACAAAGCACGAGATGATAAGGATAAGGATTCCGTTTCACTCTATATGGCCAAAATCAAGGAAATCAAGGCAGAGCAGAAGAAAACAGAAAACGAAATCAAAAAAGCCACCAATGATAACTCTGTTTACAACCGCGCCGCAAGACCCGTAATCAAGGCTCGCAAGCTTGTTACACAGAGCGAAAACTACGCAAGATTCGATGAAATTGCCGCAATGTATGACGAGGCGAAAACCCGCCACGAAAAAGCTCAGGCAGAGGCTGCTGCAGAAGCAGCACGAATTGCCGAAGAAGAAAAGGCATATGCCGAAAAGCTGAAGGCAGAAAAAGCAGCAAAGAAAAAGAAATAATAACAGTTAACGGGCAGTCTTGATTGACTGCCCGTTGTCTTATCAACAAAAAGCTCCCGTTTTTCAACGGGAGCAATTTTTATGCTTATTTATTGTCGTTGCCTCTGATGATGTCGTTGATCATAATGTAGAACTGATCGTCATCAAAGTTGCCGTCATTCTTGGGAGCGGCAGGTGCAGCAGGTGCTGCGGGAGCTGATGTGCTTGAAATTTCGTTGCTGTTGTTTGAGCCGAAGTTGGGGATACTGGGTGCTGCGGGTGCAGCAGGAGCAACAGGTGCTGCAGGAGCAGCAGGCTTAACAACGGGAGCTGCAGGAGCAGCGGGTGCTGCAGCCTTAGCGGCTGTCATGAAAGGATTTGCAGCTGCAACGGGTGCTTCGGGAGCCTTGGGTGTTGAATCGAAGCCTGTAGCGATAACAGTGATAACCATCTCATCATCAAGGTCGGGATCAAATGCAATACCCCAAGTGATGTTTGCATCTTCGTGAGCCTTGTTTGTGATGATTTCTGCTGCATTCTCAACATCTTCGAGATCAACGTCATCAGAAGCTGTGATGCTGATGATAACGCCCTTTGCGCCTGCGATTGATGTTTCAAGAAGGGGGCTGGATACTGCTGCGTTTGCAGAGCATTCTGCCTTGTCCTTGCCCTTTGCACGGCCAACGCCCATGTGTGCATAACCTGCATCCTTCATTACGCTGGTAACGTCTGCAAAGTCGAGGTTGATGAAACCGGGAATCTTGATAAGCTCTGAAATGCTCTTAACACCCTGAAGAAGAACTTCGTCTGCCTCTGCGAAAGCTTCTGCAATGGTCTTCTTTCTGTCGTCAAGTGCACGGAGTCTGTCGTTGGGAATAACGATAAGGCTGTCTACGTGCTCAGCAAGCTTTGAGATACCGTCCTGAGCCTGTACCATTCTTCTTCTGCCTTCAAACTTGAAGGGCTTTGTAACAACACCAACTGTAAGAACGCCCATTTCCTTAGCAATCTGAGCGATTACGGGAGCTGCACCTGTACCTGTGCCGCCGCCCATACCTGCGGTGATAAATACCATATCTGTACCCTTAAGAGCATCTGCAATTGCATCCTTGCTCTCCTCAGCAGCCTTTGCGCCAACTTCAGGCTTGCCGCCTGCACCCTGACCGTGAGTTGACTTCTCACCGATCTGAATCTTGTGAGTAGCCTTTGAATGAACAAGAACCTGCTTGTCTGTGTTAACAGTGATGAACTCTGCACCGAGAACACCCTGAGTGATCATACGGTTTACTGCGTTTCCGCCGCCGCCACCGACGCCGATTACTTTTATCTGAACCGCACTTTCAAAATCATTGTCAATTTCGAATGCCATTTCTTTGACCCCCTACATAATATTAAGGTATAATAAAACAGAATTATATTACCATATATTTGTTAAAAAAACAAGAACAATTTTTAAAAAACTCTCATTTTTAACTCTTTTTTTACATTATTACATATATTTTGCCCGAAAGAACGCTTTTTCTGCGTACCATCGGGCAAAAAATCAAATCTTATTCATCGTTTTCGGTGGTTTCTTCGGTTTCTGAATCAGGGTTTACGGGCAATTCAGGTTCCTGCCACTCCCCGCCCTTATAAAGCACAAGTTCCTTTATATCATCGGGGTCCTCAGGGTTGAAAGAAGCTTCTTTCGGAATAGTGGAAGTTATGATTCCCGAAACAGAAGGGTCAATTCCGATTTCAACGGCAAGGCTTCTGAATCCGAGGTCAATGCGCGGCTCAATATCCGTGCTTTCACCGAAACGCATCACAACTCGTTCTTTGTAAATGAGATAAATATTGTTGAATGACGAGAAATCAACCATATTGATATTGACGGTTTCCTCTGCAGGAATTGCACCAAGAACTTTAAGAACAACATCTCTTGTTCTGTCAGTCTGTTCTTCTTTATCACCGTCACTTTCATTTGCAAAGCTCAGAACCGTTCCAAGCTCTGCTTTTACGGGCAGCACACCCTCAATGAGAGTTATTCCTTCCGGCACATCGGACACAAGTTCAAGCACCTTGAGGCTGCTGTCCGTGAGCGCATATGCACCTCCGTTGGCAGGCACGGCATAAGACTTTGAAGTTTCTCCGTAGCGGATAACAACCGTACCGGGCAATCGGCGTTTGATAACGACCTCATCGGTATAAGGCAGATTTTTCTCAACTGCAGCCTGAGCCTCATCAACATCAAGCAGGATAAGGCTTTTTCCCTTTTCAATGCCGCTGGCAATTATTATCTCCTCTTTCGAGTAAGGACTTG
>CALFPM010000063.1 GCA_937919155.1 uncultured Clostridia bacterium | reverse complement strand
TTAAGAGAAAGAAGAAGTCAGAGGCTGCTCGTAAGCGTAAGTTTAAGTAATTGAATTTACAAAGCACAAAGCCCACCGATTTTTCGGTGGGCTTTTTTGTTATTTATAAATCAGGACGTCTTCTTCATCCTCGTGCCAGATTCCGTAGGCTTCGTTAAGTTCATCGTTGAAAAACATAGGGATGTAATTGCCAAAGTTTTTGGAAAGATTTTCGTTTTTAAGTTCATCGGGGTCAATCCAGAATACTCTGCCCTCATCGGTTTCGGCAAGGAGCTCGCCGCAGAAATCAGATGTTTTGAAAAGAAAAACAATGTACCTGTCACCGCGTGTTTTGTGTACCCAATGGATAACACCGCATTGACGGGGATTTTTTATATCCAGACCCGTTTCCTCCTTGACCTCACGGATTGCGGAGTCAACAATGCTCTCGAAAGGCTCAACGTGACCGCCGGGGAACGAAAGACCCGTCCAGCTTTTTCGCCTCTCCTGCACAAGCACTTTGCCCGTTGTCTTGTCCTCAATCATAACCATATTCGTGAATTCAACCGTGCCTTTTTCCGTTCTCATATCCGCACTCCTGTATGTGATGTAATAAAATATTAGCATAAAATTGATTATGATGCAACTCTGTGATATAATGCGATTGAGGTGATTTTAATGAACGATTTCTCATTTATCAAAAACGAAAAAATACAAAAGCAGATTAAATTTGCAATAACCATAGACGAAATGAAAAATATTTTTCGCCGCAACCTGTTGGCAGACGGCTCAAGGCGAGAGAATGACGCAGAGCATTCTTGGCATCTTGCGATGCTTGCCATGCTTCTCGAAGAATACAGCGCAGAAAAGGTCAACATTGAGCGTGTGCTGAAAATTGCCCTTATCCACGACCTGATTGAGGTTTATGCAGGGGATACCTTTGCCTATGACGCAAAAGGCAATGAGGATAAGCACGAAAGGGAAGTGCAGTCGGCAGACAAACTTTTCGGCATTCTTGACCCTGTGCAGGGGGCGGAAATCCGTGAGTTATGGGATGAGTTTGAGGCAATGGAAACGGCGGAAAGCAAGTATGCCAATGCAATTGACCGCATCCAGCCTCTCATTCTCAATTATCTTACTGACGGACACACCTGGAAAATGGGTGATGTGACATCTGAAAAGATTTATAAAAGAATGGATATCATCCGCACCGCAACGCCCGAGCTCTGGCACATTGTTGAGGGGATTATAAACACCTCAATTAAAGCGGGAATTCTGAAACCTTAATAAATTTGTAACTTTTTTGGGTGTTTGTTTGTAATCTCCGCCCCTTATAATCATAATTGTTCCGTGGGATTGATTTTTTCAGAGGTGAGAAAATGTATACCGTACTTGTTTGCGATGATGACATCGCAATTCTTGAATCCGTTGAAATTTATCTTAAGCTGGAGGGATATAATGTGCTCAAAGCCGATAACGGCAGAGCCGCCCTTGAGCAGGTCAGGAATAATGAGGTGCACTGCGTTATTCTTGACATTATGATGCCTGGGATGGATGGCCTACAGGCAACGCTCAGGCTGCGCGAAAGGCACAATATCCCCATTATTCTTCTCTCCGCCAAAAGTGAGGATACCGATAAAATAACGGGTCTGTCTTTCGGCGCCGATGACTATGTGACAAAGCCTTTCAACCCTCTTGAGCTTATGGCGAGGGTCAAGTCACAGATAAGGCGATACACCTCACTTGGCGCAATGGAGAAGAAAGAGGGCGTTATCACAACGGGGGGACTTTCTCTGGACACTCTTGCAAAGGAATTGACAGTTGACGGTGAGCCTGTCAAGCTGACCGCAACGGAATACAAAATCGTCAATTTCTTTATGGAGAATCTTGGCAGAGTTTTTTCAACGGGTCAGATTTACGAGGCAGTGTGGAACGAGCCTGCAGGCTATTCGGACAAAACGGTTACGGTGCACATTAACAGAATCCGCGAGAAAATCGAAATCAATCCCAAGGAGCCAAAATACTTACAGGTGGTGTGGGGCATTGGATACAAAATGGAAAAATATTAAGTATAACAAGGCAACAAAAGCAGTTGCCCTTGCGTTGGCAATCCTGATGTTCTTCCTTGCAGGCAACTTTGCAGGTTTATTTATCAAAGGTTTTGCCAATTTCAACATTTTTGCTCATCCCGAGGATTTCACAAATACCGCATCTTTCCGCGGTCAGATGAACGGATACATCATTGATGCGCTGAGGGTGGCGGAGAAAAACAACAGAGGCACCTTTGAGGAATGGTTGCAGACCGAAAGGGCAAAGGAGATTTCTGCAAGGTTTGATGACGATGTCCGAAAAGTGACCGATGCAATGACTTTGCTTGACAACTCGGGCATAAATGTTTATGTTGACGCTCAAAACCGTTACCGCTATACGCTGGATTATAAGGGCGTGCGATACTTCTTTACTTTTAACGGTGAGCCTATCAGTTACGACCAGTTCAGCAGCCACGATTTTGTTGAAACCTCCGAGGTTGAGGGAACGACAACGGCGGTTGAAATGACAGGTGCTGACGGCAGTGCATCCGTGCGACTGCCTGAAAATAATGTTGTTTATTTTGATCCGTATGACTCGGGAAACACTCCTGAATATGTGGTGCGGGTTTCGGAAGCTCTTTGGCTTCTCAACAGCTACAGTGATTACACTTGTTACGGAGAATGTACTCTTGAAACGGTGCTTTCCATTGTTGAGCTTCAGCGTCAGGATACGCTCAAGGCTGAGTATGATATGACGAATGAAATTTCTGTTTATGCAAACTACTCGCTGGAAAAAGTGGAGAGCGTCAGCTATGCGGTTATTGCAGAAAACGGCAAGGTTTTCACAAACTGCGATGTTGTTGCAACTGACAGTCACGAACAGATTATGCAGAAATTGGGTGCAGATTTGTGGGCGGAGTGGGTCGACAACGGCAATTACGGCTCTTCAGACACAAAAAACAAAACTGCAAGCGGTGTTTATGCATCTTTGCACGATTGGCTTTTCGGCGAGTGGTATGGCGAAAGCGTTCTTTCCGATAAAACTTATTGGCTCAACGGAAGCTACAAGTCAGCCTATTTTTCCGTTGATGCACTTATGAGCACAGATGCATTCGGCGCAATTTCAGATTCATTTGACAGATACAACAAGGATGCCTCCCTGACGGGGTTGCTTTTTGCAACGGTAATCTGTCTTGCTATTGCCTGCGCATTGTGCATTTACCTGCTTTCCGTTGCAGGCAAAAGAGCTGACGGAAGCGTGAAAATCAGTTTTTTTGACAAAGTTCCCGTTGAAATAAATTCTGTGCTCGGTCTTGGTGTTATGGCGCTTTGTGTTTTCGGTGCGGTAATGATTGCCTGCTGCGATTTCGAGCCGCTTATATTGGCAGATAACTACGGCTTGGGCAGTTCGCTGCTTCCGTTTGTTTGCACGGCAGTGCCTTATTCAAATCTGATTATGGGTGCGGTTGTTGCGTTATTCTTTATGATATGGACGGGTCTTACAGCAAGTCTTATCCGCAATATCCGTAACAAAACCTTCAGCAAGCATTCGCTTTTGTTCATCATACTCAAGCCCGTATTCTGGATTTTCAGAAAGCTTTGGAATTGGCTCAAGAAAACAGTTGATAAGCTTAAGTATGCAATAAACTGCGATTACTCAAAGGGTCAGAGCACAAAATTCAAGGTGCTTGCCTGCGTTGCAGTCAGCCTTTTTGCGGTCGCAACGGGTATTTATTATTTCGTTTGCGGTGTCATGATGGTTGGTGGCAGTGGGGGCTTTGCGTTCCTGCTTTGTGTTTTAGGCGCTCTTGGCGACATTGCAATCGCACTTTTTGTTATTATGCTCATTGTATCTCTGGACAGAATTATGGCGGCGGTTTCGGATATCCGCAAGGGTGAAACTGGCAAAGAAATCGACACAAAGTTTATGCCGCCCTTTATGCGCCGCTTTGCAGAGGATGTGCTCTGCATGCAGGATGGTTTGCAGAATGCGGTTGACCGCGCGGTGAAAGATCAGAGGATGAAAGCGGAGCTTATAACCAACGTTTCTCACGATCTCAAAACCCCTCTCACCTCAATTGTCAATTATGTTGACCTGCTTAAGAAGTGTGAAATAGAAAATGACACGGCGCAGAAATATATTTCCGTGCTTGATGAAAAGTCACACAAAATGAAAAAGCTGATTGAGGATTTGGTTGAGGCATCAAAGGCGTCATCGGGCGCAATGGAGATTCATCCCGTGAAGCTCAATCTATGCGAATTTGCCACTCAGGCGGTGGGCGAATATGACGATGAACTGAAAAAATATAACATTGAGATTGTGCTCAGACTGCCCGAAAATCCCGTTATGGTTATGGCAGATGCGCAGAAGGTTTCCCGAGTGATGGAAAATCTTTTCTCCAACATCAGAAAATATGCTCTTGAAGGCACAAGAGTTTATGTTGATGTTGCGGCGGGCAAGGATTACGGTTCGGTGATTTTCAGAAACATTTCAAAGAATCCCCTTGATATTTCAGCTGAAGAGCTTACTCAGCGTTTTGTGAGAGGCGATTCATCGCGTTCGGGTGACGGAAGCGGACTCGGACTTTCCATTGCGAAAAGCCTTTGTGAGCTTCAGAACGGCAAGCTGGGAATACAGACGGACGGCGACCTTTTCAAGGCAACGGTTGCCCTGCCCATGGCATAAAAAATGGGATGTAAAAAAAGCGCAGACCGCATAAAACGATATAAATCAAGGGGTTCTACAGGTCTATATCCTGCAGAACCCCAAAATTTCACTCAAAAGTTAAAAGTGAAGAAAAATAATGTTTTATGCTACAAACAAACTTCGCCACTCGACGTACTTTTGTACGCCTTCGGGCAAGCATAACAAGGCTGAAGCCTTGTTATTGCTCAGCTTGTTCGTTCTGCATCTTTTTTTCTATCCCATTAAAAAAGGCTGTAAAAAAACGTAAGTTTTTTTACAGCCCCTTTATTATTTCAGCAATGAACTCTGATTGAGAATCTGTGTGTTATAAATGAAAATAACATCGCAGTCGGTGAAATCAACATATTCACCGAGGATTGCGGATGAAACATAGCGCAGGTCAACGATGGTGATTTTGCTGTATCCCTCAAGCATAAGCGGTGCAAGGGATGAACCGAATGAATCGCGGAAAATCACAAGCTCTTTTTTCTCCGTTGCAAGGGGATTTTCAACCGTCAGCAATGCTGCCGCACCCTGCAGATAAACATCATATTTGTCGTTGCCGTTAAGCTTTGATTTGTCATAAACGCCGACTGTTGTTTTGCCTGTTTCAAGGTTATAAACGGTTGCGCTGTCCGTTGCAGGTGAGTTGAGAATTGTTATTTCATCTTCAAAGCCACTTTTCAGCGCAAGTCGGGGGGCATATACGCCCTCAAAATCCGCAACCTTTTCTGCGGTGTAATAATCGGCAGGCTTTGCGTCAAATCCCATTGCCGAGGCAAGCTTTTCAACCACGGGAACAATGTTTTCCTGCTTCCAATGGGAGTCTGTTTTGTAATAATCATCAATGGTCAGGCTGTCAAAAATATCGATGTATTTCATATTCTTAACGCCTGCGGTGTAAATCTCAATCATTTTATCGTAGTCAAGGGCAGGATAACCGTTTTTCTCTGCAAGGAAATAATTCTTGTCGGGAACAACGGAAAAATAGCAGTTTGCGCCCTTGCCTGCGATATAGGTATCATAGATTGAATTCAGCTTTTTTGCAACATTTTCAACGGAGGTTTCGCTGAGGGTGTAGTCAAGTTCGGAAATATGACCCTCTGCGGTGTAAATGCCGTTGTTGTCGCTCTGATTGAGGAGCTTCAGCTGAATGCTTGCTTTGATGCTGCGGAAAGTGTCGCGCAGAGGAAACTGGTCGGCAAGGTAATCTTCAAGACCGTTGAAGAATGATTTGTCCATAACCGCTTCTGCGGAGAATTCGGGGAACTGAGCCGCCTTTCTGCGCTCGGAAACAAGCACCTGAACGGGTTCTTTCACGAAGCAGGCAATGCCGAGAGCGAAAATGAAAAGCACAAAGCAAAGAATACTTGTTATTTTTTTGATTTTCATTTCAGTACCCCCTTAAAATCTGAAGTAAAGGAAGGGGTTGTATGAGCCGTCAACAAGATATGCCGTGACCGCCACAAGAACGGCAACAACAAACAGAGGCTCTGCAACCGCAGTGATTTTTGAGCCGATTTTTGTGTCAGAAAGCTTTTGAACTGCCAGCTTGCCTGCGGGAGTTGCGGCAAAAATGCCTGCACAGAGAAGAACCGCATAGCTTCTGAGATAATAAATGGTGATATCCGTGCAAAGGGGATAAGCAGGGGTGAACATTCCCTTGAGGTCGCTGAGAACGCCCTCAACTCCGTTGCCGTTGAAGATAACAAAGCCGATGATTACCGCGAAAATCAGGTAAATATGACCGAAAACCGCGGGAACGGCGTCTTTGATTTTCTTGGGTATGCTCTTTTCAATGAGCAGAAGCACGGCGAAATAAAGACCCCAGATAATGAATGTCCAGTCCGCACCGTGCCAGAATCCCGTGAGAAACCATACGGTGAGAATGTTGAAGAAAAATCGGGGCGTTTTCACTCTATTGCCGCCCATGGGGATATAAACATAGTCTCTGAACCAGCTTCCGAGGGAAATATGCCAGCGGCGCCAGAATTCTGTTACGCTCTTTGAAATATAGGGGTAGCGGAAGTTTTCCATAAACTCAAATCCGAAGATTTTGCCCAGACCGATTGCCATATCGCTGTAGCCTGAGAAGTCGAAATAGACCTGCAGGCAATATGCCACGGCATAAATCCAGAAAAAGAGGGTTGATTTTTCTTCTGTTGCCCTGAATGATTCGCAAAGGCTGCCCAGAGAGTTGGCGAGCAGAACTTTTTTTGCAAGACCTGTCACGAAGCGTCTCACGCCAAAGGAAAAGTTATCAATGCTGTGCTGCCTTTCGGTGAGTGCCTTTTCGATGTCCGAATATCGGACAATGGGACCTGCCACAAGCTGAGGGAAAAGAGAAACATAAAGAGCCAGCTTCAGCGGATTTTTCTGAGCAGGCACATCGCCTCTGTAAACATCGATGTTATAGCTGATTGCCTGGAAGGTGTAAAAGCTGATGCCGATGGGCAGGGCAATGCCGATGAGGTCAATGTTTGTGCCGAAAATTCCGTTGACACTTGAAATGAAGAAATCCGTGTATTTGAAATAAATCAGTGCAGAGAGCGTTGAAGCAACGGAAAGTGCGAGAATCACTTTGCGCGCAGTGCCTTTCGCCCTTTCGGTAACAAGACCGAAAAGGTAGCTCATAGTTATGACTGATATCATTATGACAAGGTATTTCGGCTCGCCGTAGAAATAGAAAAACAGGCTTGAAAGCAAGAGCCAGAGATTCTTTGCCTTGAACGGCAGGATATAATATCCTGCAATGACTACGGGCAGAAATGCGAACAAAAAGATTATGCTCGAAAAAAGCATAAGCCGTCTCCTTTCAGAGAAAAAGCACCGAAGCAAATCACTTCGGTGCTTCATTTTTAATGATTATTCAAGAGTTTCGCCGTCAAATGCGGGCATATCAGCAGGGATTTCCATGTCAGCAACGCCCATATCGGCAACGCCTTCTTCAACGGGAGGCTCTTCGTTAACTTCGCCTGCTCTTGTGAGGGGAGCTGAAGCTGAGTTTTCTGTGATTGTTGAGAATGCGTTGTAAACATCGTCAACGATTTCTTCGGTTGACATAATCATAAGAATCTTGTTGCCGCAGTTTGAAACAAGGATCTTTTCTGCTGCAACGCAAATCCACTTTCTGTAGTTTACGCCTTCAAGGATTTCGTTCTTGAGAGCTTCGATGTCAACACCTTCAGCAGCTTCAACAACGCACATTGAGAAGGGGATTGAACCGATCATGGGTTCAACGAAAACTGCCTTTGCAGCCTTGCCTGTGGGGTCGATGCCGATGAATGACTGAGCAGCTTCAACATCGCTGAAGTCAATCTCTGTGGGAGGCATAAGCATCATTTCGATCTTAGTTGCTTTTTCGAGAATCTGATTTGCGATTTCCTCAAGAGTGCCTGTGAGCTCAAATGAGGGAGCTGCAGTTGTTGTGGTGGTTTCGTCTGTTGTGCCGGAATTGTTGCCGCAAGCTGCAAAAGTGAGGATTGCTGCGAGGGCAAGAAGAATTGCAATAATCTTTTTCATGTTTTTCTCCTTAATATTTTTATTGTTTGCAACGGGTTTGATTATATCAGTAAAAATGTTTTTTTACAAGAGGTATATTATGATAAATGTGTAAAATATTTATTGATTAAAGCTCGATTTTCCAATATGCAACGTTGAGACGCTCGTAAGTGTATGAAATATGGAGCGCACCGTCCATATAGACCATTGCGGGATATGAAAATTCACTGTCAAGCTTTTCTTCTTCAAGAGTGATGATTGTTTCCCAGCTGACGCCGTTGTCGCAGGATTTCTGAATAGTAAGAGGTGAACGCTCGCCCCAGTTTTCGCTGACGGGATTGGAAATGAGATAAAGCTCTCCGCTCGGGACTTTCACAACATCAAGACCGCTGTTGTTATTGGGCAGCACGGTGGGATATGCCTGACACCAGGTTTCGCCGTAATCCTCGGAATCGCTTCTGTATGCCCTGCCAACGGGTGTTCTCGTGAGCATATGCACCTTGCCGTTTTCGGATTCCCAGAGGGTGGGCTGAATCATGGGAATGAGGTTTGATGTGAATTTGTTAAGGCTGTTGAGAATGGGTGCAGTACGCTCTGTCTTTATTTTCTGACCTTTTTTCCAGGTTATGCCGTCATCGAAAGAGGTGTCGATAAAGCAGTTCCAGCCTCTGTTTTCGCTTGACGCGGGAGCAAGCACTCTGCCGTCCGAAAGGCGCAGACACTTGTTCTTGACGGGGCCTCTGCCACCGCTTTTATCGCCGTTGACAAGTTCATAGGGTTCGCCGAAAGTTTTGCCGCCATCGGTTGAAACGCTTGCAAAGGTGCGCCAGGAGTGGATTTCCTTGCCTACCTTGAAGAAAAGGACAACCTCGCCGTTTTTGCGCAGAAAAAGCACAGGGTTCCAGTGAGGGATATGTTTTTTGTAGCAAATGTTTATGGGCTTTTCCCAACCGTTTTCGTCACGGCGTGCACACCAGATATCAACATCGGTTTTGCCCTCTTTTGTGCCGCCGAACCATGCACAGAGCACGGTACCGTCAGGCAGGGGGAGAACGGTTGATGCGTGGCAGTTGGGGGTGGGCAGGGGATTGCAGACAAATTCTTTCATTGTTTTCATTTTTATTACCTCACAGTGTGAAATCTGATGGGTCTGCCTGTTCAATAAGCAGAGGTTTTTTGGGCCTGCGCTTAAGAGGGTCATATGAATAGCGCCTGCAGGTGCCGTCCGGCTGAACAATACCTTTTTTTACGCAAAGGACGGTTTGCTCATCGGGCGCAAGTCTGCCGTGGAGGCAGTTTTCGCACACGGCGGCGTATTTTTTCTTTTCGGTTAACTTTCTTTTCACAGCGTGAACACCCTTTCTGCGGTGTTATCCTAATATCCAATAAATTTTAACATATTTTTCGGTTGTTATCAAGGTCTAATATGAGCAAAGCACAAAGAAAAAGCAGGGAGATTGCCGCAGGGGCGGAAAAGGAGAAAACCTCGGCATTTGAATAGAAAGTGACAGAAGCAGGCAAGGTTACGGGATGAAAGTGCAGAATGACTCTGCAAACGGCATATGCTGCCCCTGCGTGAAGCAGACGGAAAAAGAAAAAACGGGGAATGTTCACGGAGAAATCATCGTCCAGAGCGAAAATCTGCATATGCACGCAAAGACCGCCGAAAGCACAGACGGCGGCAATGACGGGAAGAGAAACCTTGCCCGAAAGGGCGGCACAGCCTTTGGTGACCTCAAGAAAACTGCCGAGAATAAGGCGGATAAAAGGAGGGTGAACAAGCCTTTCCGCAACGCAGCCGATTCCCGAAAAAACAATCACAAAGCCGCAGGCGTTAAGCATTGCCTTTGTTCCTGAACACACACTGTTCACAACACAGGCGGAAAAGGGTGCGGTTTTTATGTTACTTTTTTGTGTTGTTTCGGAAGAATCTTTTATCGCAAATCTGCCTGCAACGCAGGGGACAATTGAGGAAATACACAGAGAAATAAGCAATATCTTGCCTGCCTCACGACTGCCGAGCATACCGTTGCCGATTGCATTCACTGAGAATCCCATTCCTGCATTGACGCTGAAAAGGAGCATACGCTCCGCCTGAGATTTGTTTATTACCCCATTTGAGCGGAGAGACTGAATTGCTTTCGGACCCGAAAGATAGCCTCCGAGCTGACCGAGGATAATGGCGGATATGCTTTCGGTAGGCAGTCCGAAAAGCAGGCGGGTGACGGGTCCGATGAATTTTTTGACAACGGGCGGCATATTGCCGCTGCCTGCAAGTGACGAGGCAATCAGAAAAGGAAAAAGGGACGGAATGACTATTTTTCCGCAAAGAGCAAGTCCTGTTTCAATGCCTCTCACAAAATCGTCCGTAAACAGGAAAGCGGACATCAGAAGAGCCGTTCCCGCAATCAAAGATAAATATCCTCTGTGATTTTTCATTGTGCAACACCTCACTGCAATGATACATTCTATGTCTGCTCTGTTCTTTTTAATGAGAAGAAATCATAGTTTAGAGTGAAATGACTCTGGAGCAGGAGAGGGCAAAATGAGAAACAGAAGATACAGAACCGATAAAATTATTGATACCATAACGAACAGTTTTAACTTGCCTTGCGATACATTGGGCGGCTTTGCTCACATTGAGATGAGCGGCAACCGTGAGGTGCTTGTGGACGGCTGTCAGGGTGTGTTGGAATACGGCGATTGTGTGATTGCCCTTAACACGGGCAGGCTCACCGTCAGGATTTGCGGCTGTGAGCTGACGGTTGTGTCCATGCAGAACGGTCAGGCAATAATAAAAGGCATAATAACAGGCGTTGAGTTCTGCAATTAGGAGGTAACCATGCTTTTGCTTAAGTTCCTGCGTTTTGTTGCAGGTTATGTCAGTTTCTGTGCAAAAGGAGGCTTCCCCGAAAGATTCATCAACCTTTGCAGGCTGAACGGAATAAATCTTTGGGAGCTTAAAAGTGTGAATTCCGTTATCCGTGCCTGCACCGATTGCAACGGCTACAAAAAAATACGCCGAGCCGCAAAAAAATCGGGAATGAAGGTCAGAATACAGAGAAAGCACGGTTTGCCGTTCTTTTTGAACCGTCACAGCCACAGAGTCGGCGTGCTTGCAGGAATGTTTTTTTGCGTTGCGGTGATATGCATTCTTTCAACGAGAGTGTGGACGATTGATGTTATCGGCAATGTGCGCGTTCCATCCGAGAAAATCACGGGGGTTTTTGAGCAGCTTGGAGTGAAAAAAGGCGTGTCGGAAAACAGGGTTGACATAACCGCCGTTGAGATTGAGGCTCTGAAGCATCTTGAAGAACTGTCCTGGGTCAACATAAATTTTGACGGCTGTACGGCGGTTATAGAGGTGAGGGAAAGGGTGATTAATCCTGAAAACGAGGAAGAAACCCCCACCGAAATTGTGGCATCGCGGGACGGCCAGATAATGATTCTGCGCCCGTTCAGCGGCACGCAGGAACAGAAAATCGGCAATGCCGTTGTCAAAGGCGACTTGCTGATCAGCGGAATCAGGGAAAACAAGGATCTGACCGTCAGCTTTTGCAGGGCAAAGGGTTATGTTGTGGCGCGGACGGAAAGGAAAATCAACAGTGAGATAAAAAAAGAGTTCACCGCCGAAAAAACAGCCGTGAACAAATACTCTTATATAATCGAGTTTCTGAATTTTTCCATACCGTTGGGTAAAATTCCTGACGGTACTTACAGGGATAAAACCGAAGTGAAAATCAACGGAGTAACCTTGCCGCTTGCCCTTGTGCGCTGCGTGAAAACGGAAAGAGAGAATGTTTCCGTCAGCCTGAGTGATGAACAGGCAAGGCTTGTTGCGGGTCTGAGATTTTTTGAACAGTGCACGGAAGATTTCCGTTATCTTAAAGCGGAAAGCAAAAAAATAACCGCCGATGCAAAGCCTGACGGCTGCGCACTCAGCGGCGAATTTGTGTGTATTGAAAATATCGGAAAAGAAATTCCGCTCGAAATTGAGGAGCTTGCGCAATAGCCTATTTGAAAAGCCGGCTTTTCTGAATGGCAAAATAAAGGGGGATGCCGCCTGCAAGGCACACAACCGCTTCGCCTGCGCCCACTTCAAGAGCGGCAACGGTAAATGCCGTCAGACTCGGCGCATCTGTGGGGAAGAGAAAGGTTATTTCTGCGCCAACGATGATTGCATTGAATATTACGGGCATCAGAACGGAAAGCAGGGGAAGTCCTTTGAACTTTATGTTTCTCAGTTTTCTTGCACAGATTGCCGCAAGAAGTGTTGCAGCCGAGCCGAAAACGATGTCCCATATTCCGAACGGACTTGATATGTTGCCCAGAATACAGCCAACGGTCAAACCGGGGATTGCTGCGGGTGTGAACACTGCAAGGATTGTCAGTGCTTCGGAAAAACGGAACTGAATTGCATTGTAAGCAATTCCGAGAACCGCGCTGAAATAGGTTGCGGCGGCATAGATTGCCGCTATCATCGCTCCGTGAACGAGATAAAGAATTTTTTTGTTTTTCATTTTTATGCTCCTTTTGCTGCCGTGCAGCGCCTTTAGTTTTGTTTGACACCGAGCAGGTGTCCGTCAGGAAGGTTACGAACTGACATTTTTGGTTAATTAAAGATATTCTGCGAGTGCCTTGAGGTTTTCAACCGCAACGCTTGCTTTGATGTCTGATGCGGCATATTCCTCGGGGGTTGTGACTCCGCTGTAAACAAGAGCGCAAGGGATTCCGTGATTTGCGCCGATTGCAATGTCGGTTGCAAGTCTGTCGCCGATGAACGCAAGTTCCTCACGCTTACATCCGAGCATCTCGGTGATATAATCAACGGTTGCGGTCATGGGTTTGCCAAGCACTGTGGGTCTTTTGCCTGTTGAAGCGGCAAAAAGCTCAATCATTGAGCCTGTGTCGGGCATATAGCCGTCTGCGGTGGGGCAGTTCAGGTCGGGGTGGGTTGCCAGATAAACCGCACCGCCGTCAATGTATCTTACGGCATCCCACATTTTCTGATAGGTGAGGGTTGTGTCAAAGCCGAGCACAACAATGTCGGGGTTTTCCGCAACAAGGTTGATACCTGCTTTTTCAAAATCGCCTGTCAGTCTTTCGTTGCCGAGGAGAAACACCTTCTTTCCGCTGTAGTTGCGGTTAAGGTAATCGGCGGCAACATGGGATGAGATAATTACTTTGCTTTCGTCAACGGGGAATCCCATTTTTTCAAGCTTTGCTCTGCAAACTTCAACGTTGTTTGAAGAATTGTTTGTGAAGAAATAAAAATCTCTGCCGCTTTCTTTTGCTTTTTCAATGAACTCAATGGAGCCTTC
Source organism: uncultured Clostridia bacterium (assembly GCA_937919155.1). Classification (GTDB taxonomy): domain Bacteria; phylum Bacillota; class Clostridia; order Oscillospirales; family Acutalibacteraceae; genus CAG-177. Next base: position 7,792 of record CALFPM010000063.1, on the reverse strand, counting down.
AATTATGTTGCCGTCAAGATAGAAGGTTCCGTCCATATCGATTATGAAATATTTTGTGTTGGCGAAAATGCCGTTGTTCATCGCAATCAACTCCGATATTTTAAATTAAACAGCTATATTTTAACAGTTTTAAATGAGTAGATAAAGAAAAAAAGGAAAAAATATGTGATGATTTGTCACAGTTGATGAAATTGCCGATAAAAGTTTGTATAATGTTGTCAACACACAGGAAGGAGGTCGCAAAATGAGAGTTTATTTGGGCGTAACAGAGAAAGAGCTCGGCGAAGTGCTTCGCAGATTCAGAGTTGCAAGCGGTTGCACTCAGAAGAAAATTGCGGACTTCCTGGGGATAGACAGAACAACCTACACCAAATACGAAACCGTCAGAAAACCTGAGCTTGATGTTATTATGAGGCTTGCGGCATTCTATGATGTTTCTGTTAATGATTTTTTGGAGGAATTTTTCACCGAAAGTTCGGAGAATTCCAAAACACTGATTGCAAGTTCACCCGAAAAGAGGGAGCTGATGTCCCTCACACCCGAGGAAAAACAGCTTATCAGCTTTTACCGCGAGTCAATCCGCAAGTCGGAGATATTGGAAAAGGCTCAGACCGTGTGGGTTGAGGATTCAAAACTTCTTGAAGATACTGAATAAAAATCAAGGCTTGTATGGGCAATCAACCTATACAAGCCTTTTTGTTATTCTTCTGTTTCAGTTGCGTTGGGATTTTCAATCTTGCCTGTAACATTGCGGATATTATCGCGTGCAGACTGAATCTGCATAAGGCTTGATGCAACCGCATCGTTGGCGGTCTTCATAATATCTTCAATGAAATCGCCGGCTGCAATGCGGATTTCAGCTGACCATTTGTTAGCCTTGTCGATAGCTTCGTCAGATGTTGCTCTTGCTGCTGCAATCTGTCTTTCTGCCTGTTCGGTTGCGGCACTGACAATGTTGTCTGCCTGAGCTTTTGCGCCTGTAATGGTGGATGCAGCTTCATCCTGAGCGGCTTTTGCGATTGATTCTGCGGTAGCTTTTGCCTGAACAACGATTTCGCTGCTGTCAACCATAGCTGCGGCTTCAAGCTGAGCGTTTGCTCTGATAATTTTTGCATCTTCGTTTGCAGTGTTAACAATCTGCTTTGCCTGAGCCTCAGCCTCGGCAACCTTATTCTTGGAATATTCTTCCGTTTTGAGAACAAGTGCTCTTACCTTGTCTTCTGCAGAGGTGATGAGCGCTCTTGACTTTTCCTGTGCGCCCGTAACGCAGTTAACTGCCTCGTCCTTTGCCTTGATAAGAATATTGTTTCTGTCGGCAACGATTGCTCTTGCCTGTGTGATTTCATTGGGGAGGTTGAGTCTGATGTCCTCGATAGCTGTTCTGATTGCAGCTGCATCTACTCCGATTTTGCTTGACAGGGGAACCTTTGAACCTGAATCAATAATATCTTCAATCTGGTCAAGTAAGCTTTCAATATTCATTGTGTAATCCTGTTCCTTTCTTTTATTCTTCTGATTATATCATCGCATACCTCAGCGGGTACAAATTCGCTTATATCTCCGCCGAACTCACAAACCTGCTTCACAACGCTTGAGGAAAGATACATATTTTCCGCATTTGCCGTGAGGAAAACGGTTTCAAGCTCGGGATTGAGTTTTTTGTTTGTCAGTGCCTGCTGGAATTCATATTCGAAGTCGGACACCGCGCGAAGACCCTTCACAACGGCGCAGGCACCTTTTTCTTTTGCATATTCCGCAAGAAGTCCGCTGTTGGTTTCAATCTCAACATTGTCAATGTCCGTAAGACTTCTTTTGAGAAGCTCAACTCGTTCATCAACGGTGAAATAGCCTGCAGGCTTGTGGTAATTTATCATAACAACAACAATTACCTTGTCGAAAAGCTTTGCGGCACGGCGGATAACTTCAATATGACCGATTGTTACCGGGTCAAAACTGCCGGGGCAGATTGCTGTTTTCACATTTATCCTTCCTTCCGATAAACGGTTACAGCTGTTTTGCTGTATTTATATTCTTTTGTTTTTACCAATGAACCGTAGCGTTCTTCAAGCTCCTCTTTGAAGGGATGCTCGCAGATAACTGCGCCGCCCTCTGAAATCAGACCGTCCATTTTTGCAAGGGCTTTCTGAAGAAAACCTCTTTCGTAAGGAGGGTCAAGAAAAGCAAGGTCGAAAACTCTGTCTGTCATTGAAAGAAAAGCGATGGAGTCAGTCTGAACAACGGTTGCGCGGCTGTCCAACTTTGTTTTTGCCAGATTTTCTTTTACGATTCTGACTGCGTTTTTATCCGCATCAACAAAAACTGCGCTTTCGGCACCTCGGCTGAGAGCCTCAATGCCCAGCTGACCCGAGCCTGCAAACAAATCAAGAATGCGTCTGCCTTCGATTTCAAACTGAAATGCGCTGAAAACGGCTTCCTTAACCTTGTCTGTGGTGGGGCGCACATCCGTGCCTTCAAGTGTTCTGAGAGTCATACCTCTCGCTGTTCCTGTAATTACTCTCATTATAAATCCTCCGCAGAGTATTATCAGTTTATTATCGCATTAATTATGGCGTTATGTCAAGATTAAAAGTTAACAAATGGAAAAAAAGTTGTAAAATTAATTATCTGTATCAATATTTTGACCGTGAAAAGCCTCATAAACCGCCTTTGCCGCGTTTTTGTTCATACCCTTGACGGAAGCGAGGTCGTCTATGCTTGCCTCCGAAACCGCTTTTACGGTTTTAAAATGCCTGAGCAGGGTTTTGCATCTGCTTTCACCGATGCCCTCAATTGAAGTGAGGGTTGAGGAGAGAGCGGATTTTTTTCTGCGGCTGCGGTGATATTCAACGGAATACCTGTGCACTTCCTCCTGAATGGTTGAAACAAGGGTGAATGCCGCCCTCTTTGAGGTCAGAGAAAGCTCGTCACCCGAAAGGGCAATGGCGCGGGTTTTGTGGTGGGAATCCTTGACCATTCCGAAAAGGGGAATATCAAGATTGTATTTTTGGAGCACGGGTCTGACCGCATTAACCTGACCGCTTCCGCCGTCAAGAAGAATAAGGTCGGGCAGCCTGCCAAAGCCTTCGCCGCTGTCTTTTTCTTCAAAATAACGCAGAATTCTTCGCTCGATTACTTCTGCCATTGATGCGTAGTCATCCTGACCTGTAAAACCTTTGATTTTAAAGCGGCGGTATGCCTTTTTATAGGGCAGACCGTCCTTGAAAACAACCATTCCTGCAACATTTTCCGTGCCTGCGGTGTGGGATATATCGTATGATTCGATGAATTTCGGGGGCGATTTCAGTCCGAGCAAGGTGCCAAGCTCATCAAGAGCGGCGGTGGATTTTCCTGTTTTGCCAAGATAAATCGCCAGCTTCTGCGCCGCATTTGAACGGCACATTTCAATGAGCGAATGCTGTTCGCCTCTTTGGGGAGTGACGATGCTGACCTTGCGTTTGGCAAGGGAAGAAAGCCATTCGCAAAGCAATTCGCTGCCCTCGACCTCGCCGTCAACGGCAATGCGTCTGGGCACAAAGTCACGCATTGAATAGTAACTGCGGATAAGCTCGTGGCGCGCCTCAGGCATACTGTCGGGCAGGTCAATGATGAAATGCTCGCTGTCATAAAGCCGTGCATCCTTGAAACGCAAAACAGAAAGGCAAGCCTTTGAATCCGAGCAAACCGTTGCAAAAACATCCTGCTCCTCAACTGAAGCGGCAACAACTTTCTGCTTTTCGGTAACTTTTTTGATGGCGTTGATTTTATCTCTTATTTTGGCGGCTTTTTCGAATTCAAGATTTTCGGAGGCTTCAAGCATTTTTGCCGTAAGCTCTTCAATTGCCTTGCCCGAGCCGTTGATAATGAAATCAATTGCAGCGTCAACTGCTTCGGCATATGCCTCTGCGCTCATTTTGCCTGCGCAGGGTGCGGCGCACTGACCGATGAAATGATTAAGACATGGTCTGCTTTTTTTGAAGTCGCGGGGAAAAACCTTGTTGCATTGGGGGAGCATAAATATTTTTTTTGCCGTGTCAATGGCATTGGTTATGCCGAATGAGTTGGTGTAAGGGCCGATATATTCTGCGCCGTCATCAAGCCTCTGCTTTACGGCGGTGAAATTTTTCCAGCCGTTTTTGGTGATTTTGATGTAGTGATAACCTTTATCGTCTTTGAGAAGTATGTTGTATTTCGGAGCGTGCTGTTTGATGAGTGAACATTCGAGAATAAGCGCTTCAAACTCACTGTCGCACATAATATAATCGAAATCTTCAACGTTTTCCACCATACGGCGCACCTTTACCCAAAGGTTATTCTGAGAGCCGAAATAGGAGCTGACTCTGTTTTTCAGAGCTTTTGCCTTGCCCACATAAATAATCTCACCCTTATTGTTTTTCATCAGGTAAACACCGGGTGTAAGGGGCAGGCTCATTGACTTTTTTCTCAGATATGGCAAGCGTTCATTCATAATGTTCACCTCCGTTTTGGTAGAATTGTATATATTATTATATCCTTATATATTAATTTCTGCAAGACCCAACTAAATTTTTAAATTTGCTTGACAATATGGCGTTATTCTGTTAAAATTATAAACCGCTGTGAAAGAACAGCAGGATTAAAACAAATTTTATTCCTTGCCACGGATGCACCGTGGCCAAAGACCAGAAGGAGGTGCTTTAAGAATGTCAGCAAACATCAGCTACGAGACAATGTTGGTTTTTTCAGTTGCCAACGGTGAGGAGGCTGCACAGCCCCTTGTGGAGAAATTCAAGGCTATGATTGAAGCTAACGGCACTCTTGACAGCGTTGATGAATGGGGCAAGCGCAAGCTCGCTTACCTTATCAACGACGAGGCAGAGGGTTATTACGTTCTCTTCAACTATCAGGCTGCTCCTGAATTCCCCGCAGAGCTTGACCGTGTTGTAAAGATTACAGACGGCGTGCTTCGCTCACTCATTGTTAAGAAGAACTAAGGAGGTCGCAAAATGTTAAATAATGCCGTAATTATGGGCAGACTTGTTGCAGACCCCGAGCTTCGCACTACCGGAAGCGGAATTTCCGTATCATCGTTCACAGTAGCCGTTGACAGACGCTTCAACCGCCAGGGAGAAGACCGTCAGGCAGATTTCATTGACATCATTGCATGGAGACAGACTGCAGAGTTCGTTTGCAAGTATTTCCGCAAGGGTTCAATGATTGCTGTTCAGGGCTACATCCAGACAAGAATGTATGAGGACAAGAACGGCAACAAGAGAAAGGCTGTTGAAATTGTAGCAGACAATGTCAGCTTCTGCGGCTCAAAGGCAGAAGGCGGCACAGGTTCTTTCGCGAGAGAGGACAGCTATGCAGCAGCTCAGCCCGCACCCTCATATTCAACTGCAGATGAGGGCGATTTCAAAGAAATTCCCGAAGACGATCTCCCGTTCTGAGATCGCATTGACTGAAACTGAAAAGGAGGTTTAATCCAAATGGCTTACGACAGAAGCGAAAGAAGACCCAACAAGAAGGGCCGCAGAAAGGTTTGTGCTTTCTGTGTTGAAAAGGTTGAATGCATCGACTACAAGGATGTAAACAAGCTTAACAAGTTCACTTCAGACAGAGCAAAGATCCTTCCCCGCCGTGTGACAGGTACTTGCGCTAAGCATCAGCGTGAGCTGACAACCGCTATCAAGCGTGCACGTCAGATTGCTCTTCTTCCCTACACAAGTGACTGATTATAAAAAGCAAACGCCGCACTTTTCGGAGTGTGGCGTTTTTATTTTGAATTAAAAAAAGCGGAGCTTTTGCTCCGCTTTCATTAGTTTTTGAGGCTCTGCATAGGTGCAGGGATTCTGCCGCCTCTGCCGATGAATTTTGCAGGGGAGCAGGTTGAAAGAGGCATAACGGGGCCGCTTCCGAGAAGTCCGCCGAAGCTTAATTCTTCGCCGACCTGTTTGCCGATTGCAGGGATAACTCTGACGGCTGTGGTTTTTGAGTTAACCATACCGATTGCCGCCTCGTCCGCAATAATTGCAGAGATAACCTCGGCAGGTGTGTCGCCGGGAATGTTAATCATATCAAGACCAACGGAGCAAACCGCAGTCATTGCTTCAAGCTTGTTGAGAGTGAGTGCGCCGCAACGAGCCGCATCAATCATACCTGCGTCTTCAGTTACGGGGATGAATGCGCCTGAAAGTCCGCCAACGTGTGACGATGCCATTACGCCGCCTTTTTTAACCGCATCGTTAAGAAGTGCAAGTGCGGCTGTTGTGCCGTGGCAACCGCAACACTCAAGACCCATTTCCTCAAGAATATGAGCAACGGAGTCGCCGATTGCAGGTGTGGGGGCAAGCGAAAGGTCAACAATGCCGAAAGGAACGCCGAGTCTGCGTGAAGCCTCTGTTGCAACAAGCTGACCCATACGGGTGATTTTGAATGCGGTTTTCTTGATGAGGTCTGCAACTGCAGTAAGGTCGCAATCGCCTGCCTTTGCAAGTGCCGCTCTCACAACACCGGGGCCTGAAACGCCTACGTTGATAACGCAATCAGGCTCGCCTGCGCCGTGGAATGCACCTGCCATAAAGGGGTTATCCTCGGGAGCGTTGCAGAACACAACAAGCTTTGCAGGGCCGATGCAATCTCTGTCTGCGGTCAGCTCTGCGCTTTTTCTGACAACCTTGCCCATAAGCGCAACGGCATCCATATTGATGCCTGCCTTTGTTGAGCCGATGTTGACGGATGAGCAGATGTGGTCGGTAACGCTGAGAGCCTCGGGAATAGCTTCGATAAGCTCCTTGTCGCCGGGGCCGAAACCTTTCTGCACAAGGGCGGAAAATCCGCCAAGAAAGTTAACTCCGCAGGTGACTGCCGCCTTTTCAAGGGTCAGGGCAAGCTTTACCGCATCCTTGTTTTCGCAGGATGCAAGAATCATTGCCGCGGGAGTAACGGAAATTCTTTTGTTGATAATGGGAATACCAAGCTCTTTTTCAATCTGCTCGCCTGTTTTCACAAGGTCTTTTGCGTAGCGTGTGATCTTGTCATAAACTCTCTGACACATAACATCAACATCGCTGTGGCAGCAGTCGAGAAGAGAAATACCCATCGTGATTGTACGGACGTCAAGGTGTTCGTCCTGAATCATTGTTATGGTTTCAAGAATATCTCTTGCGTTAAGCATTTAGGTCACCTCATATTGTGTGCATGGCATTGAAAATATCCTCGTGCATAACGTGGATTGACAGACCCATATCACTGCCCATTTTGCCAAGCATATCTGAAAATTCGGTGAAAGGAAGGTCTGATTTTGAAAAATCAACCATCATAATCATTGCGAAAAGGTCCTGAAGAATGGACTGAGTAACTTCAAGAACATTGATGTTGTGGTTTGAACACTCGGTGGAAACCTTTGCAAGGATACCGACCATGTCCTTACCGATAACAGTAATAACAGCTCTCATAATCTTCTCCTTATGAATCGTATCCGTTGGGATTCTGTGACTGCCAGCGCCATGAATCCTCGCACATTTCGTCAATTCCTCTTGTTGCAACCCAGCCAAGCTCTTCCTTTGCCTTTGAGGGGTCGGAATAGCAGGTGGCAATATCGCCGGGGCGGCGGGGCGCGATCACATAGGGCAGCGCCACTTCATTGACATCCCGGAAGGTCTTGACCATATCCAGCACACTGTAGCCGGTGCCGGTGCCCAGATTGAACACCTCGCAGCCCAGGTTTTTGTCGGTGTATTCCACCGCCGCCACATGACCCTTTGCCAGATCCACCACATGGATGTAATCACGGACGCCGGTGCCATCGGGGGTG
>CALFPM010000062.1 GCA_937919155.1 uncultured Clostridia bacterium | reverse complement strand
GCCTCAGAATCAATCTTAAAGATATAATTTATGTTGAAGCCTTCGGGCATTCGAGCAATGTTGTTTGCAAAAACGGCGAATACAATGTTAAGCTCCCGATTTCTGATATTGCCAAAATGCTTGATGAGAGTTTCGCTCAATGCCACCGTTCATACATAGCAAATCTTCAGCATATCTCAAGAATTACCAAAACGGATATAGTCTTTGACAACGGCAAAAATATTCCCGACCCCGACAGATCTCCCAACGGAATTTCGGAAATATCCGATTACTGCCGTTCATTGGGTCTCAAATTCGGTCTGTGGGTTGACATCGAAAATCTCGGTTGCGAATCTCCCGTTTATGCAGAACACCCCGAATGGCGAGAAAAAAACATCTTGGGAACCCCAAGCGGCAACCTTGCGGATTTCAGCAAACCCGAGGTTGTTGAGTGGGCGGAAAATGAACTTTCAAGAATAATTGAGGAATACCAGCTTGATCTTCTCCGCGTTGATCACAATATTTCGCACCGTGACTATTTCACAATGGCTGACGCCGGCACGGGTATTACAGAATGCCTTTCGCTCCGTCATCATCAGGCAGTATATGAGATGTACCGAAGACTGAAACGCCGCTATCCGAATGTGATTTTCGAGAATTGCGCAGGCGGCGGTGCACGCACAGACCTGGGAATGATGAAAAACTTCAATCACACATGGGTTTCCGACTGTCAGAGAGCGCCCCGTTCATTGACGGTAACCAACGGTCTGACAATGGCATTGCCTCCCGAAAGAGTCGACAGACTCTTCGCAGGAATGGGTTGCCACGAACACGGCACACTTGATCTGCAGATTAGAAACACTATGCTTACCCATATGTCACTCAATGTTGTTGCACCTGCAAATGCGGAGCCGAATCCCGTTTCTGTTGAGTTTGTCCGTCACAGCGTTGATATTTATAAGAATTTTATCCGACCTTTCCTCGCCACTGCAAAAACATATCACCACACACCCGAAACTGGTCTGCTGAACGGTGATTTTTATGCCCTTGAGGTTGCTTCTCCCGACTGCTCAAAAGGCGCACTGGCAGTATTCTCAATATCGGGAGCAAAATCTCGCAGATTCACCGTTATTCCCAAAGGCATCTCCGCCGAGTTCATTTATAAAGTCACTCTCGACAACAGCGATGCAAGCTATACGGCAAAGGGAATCGACATTCTTATGAGCGGTGTTCCTGCTGACCTGCCCTGCGCACTTTCATCTGAAATTATTCTTTACGAAAAAATAGATTGATATTTATCCCGAAAGCGTCATAATCTGTCGTTTTCGGGATAATTTTATTTTGCAAAGGTATTTACAAACAGTTCATAATGTGCTACTTTAAAATTAACAAAGATCAGGAGGTCAAAACTATGTCAAAGCAAAAATTTGATATCGGCGATGGCATTTATGATGCCAAAAAACTCGGTTACCCTAGAATGGCGGTTCTCGGCGTTCAGCACATGTTTGCAATGTTCGGAGCAACGGTTCTTGTGCCTGCACTCACGGGACTGAGCGTATCCGCAACCCTGCTTTTTGCAGGTCTCGGCACACTTCTTTTCCATTTCCTTGCCAAGGGTAAGGTTCCCGCTTTTCTCGGTTCCTCCTTTGCATTCATCGGCGGATATGCCGCAATAACAACACTTGCGGACGGTTCAAGCGACTACAGCCTTCTCCCCTACGCCTGCTTCGGTGTTGCCTGTGCAGGTCTGCTTTATCTTGTGCTTGCCGCCCTTATTAAAGCATTCGGCGCAAAAAAGGTTATGCGCTTCTTCCCTCCCATTGTAACAGGCCCCATCATCATCGCAATCGGCCTCACACTTTCGTCAAGCGCAATTCAGAATTGCTCAGCTAACTGGCTTGTTGCGGTTATTGCAATCGCAATCATCATTATCTGCAACATCTGGGGCAAGGGCATGATCAAAATTATTCCCATTATGCTTGGCGTTCTCGGTTCATCGGCAATCGCTGTGATTCTTCATTTCACAGGTGCCATGGAAGTTCTTGATCCTGTTAAGCTCGAAACATTCAAAGAAGCTGCATGGATTGGCCTCCCCTTCCAGATGAAGGACACCGTTTTCGGTATGCTTTCAGGTGATTTCGACAAAAATCTTCTTGTATCGGCAGTTATCACCATTATGCCTATTTCGCTTGCAACAATGGTTGAGCATATCGGCGATATTTCAGCTATCAGTTCCACCTGCAAGAAAAACTATATCGCAGACCCCGGTCTCCACAGAACACTTCTCGGTGACGGTCTTGCAACAATTCTCGCTTCGCTTTTCGGCGCACCCGCAAACACCACATACGGCGAAAACACAGGAGTTCTTTCACTTTCAAAGGTTTTCGACCCCAAGGTTGTCAGAATTGCCGCTTATCTTGCAATTCTTGTTTCATTCTCACCCAAATTTGCAGCTCTCGTCAGCCTTATGCCCACAGCAACAATCGGCGGTGCATCTCTCGTTCTTTACGGTATGATTTCCGCAGTCGGTGTCCGCAATGTTGTTGAAAACAAGGTTAATTTTGAAAACACAAGAAACATCATTATTGCCGCACTTATCCTCGTTCTTTCAATCGGCATCAACTACGCAGGCGCAATCCAGATTCCCGTTGGCTCAGTTACAATCAGCCTTTCAGGTCTTGCAGTCGGCGCCCTCGTGGGCATCATCCTCAACGCAATTCTCCCCGGCAAAGATTATGAATTCGGCAACGATGAGCAGGGCGATAAATCCGTTAATTTCAAGGTTTAATTTCCGATAAAACACAATCAGACCGTTCCTTTCGGGGAACGGTCTTTTTATATGTACTTATTAAACAAAAATAACATCTTTTAACTGTGAACTATTCATAAAAAAATATTGCAGTATTGAAAAACTGTTAAGAGTATGTTAATATACTTTATATATTTTATGATAGGAGAGATTATATGGCTTCAGAATCAACCGCTAAGGTTGTTGAAAAGAAGGCATCGAGCGCCGTTCCCAAAGACAGACGCTATGTCGGTTCAAAAGAAACCTTCGCATACATACTCGATGACATTGCGCAAAGCTTCAATATCGGTAAGTATGACGATGTTTTCAAAATGAACATTCTGAAAATCGACCTTGTTCTTCAGTCAGTTACAAACGGTATTATCAGCGTGTGGGATATCATCAATGATATTTTCCTTGCTGCCATCGTTGACAAAACAAGAACCAGATGGGGCAAGTTCAAACCCTGGCTTGTCGTTTATGCCATCCCCGGTGTTTTCCTGACAATGATTTACTGGTCACTGCCTATGTTCTACGGAACAGACGGTATCGGAACAAATATACCGAAATTTGCAATTTATTTGTTGCTGCAGATTTTTTCAAACCTTGCAAGCTCACTGATTTCCATTGTGCGTCAGGGTATGACGGCAACAATTACACCTAACATCATTGACCGAACAAGACTTATCACTTCCGCAAACCTTCTTTCAGGATTTGTTGAGAAGGCTCCCGAAATCCTTATGGGTCTTCTGATTGATATTTACATCAACAGCCCCGCAAAGCAGGTTCTTCAAGTGGCAAATCCCAAGGCATATCAGCTTGGCTACAACAGAATGTTTGTAATCGGCGGTGTTTTCACAGCTGTTGTTTCCGGTCTCTTCGCTCTCTTCTATGCTTTTGTTGCAAAAGAAAGAGTTATGCAGACGGTTGACCGTCCCAGCATTTTCAGCGGACTCAAATCCGTTGTCACAAACAAACCCCTTCTTCTTATCACACTCTCCGAGTTCCTCGGCGCATTCAGCCTTAACTCAGGCACAAACCTTTACTACATCGAAGTTCTTAATCTTGCATCAATGTCAACAATCGTTGGTATTCCCGGTGCAGTCGTTTCACCCATTTCATATTCATATGTTCCCTGGGCACGTTCAAAGTTCTCAACAAAAGCTCTTTGGATTGCAGGCTCCCATGTTGACAGCGTGCTGATGCTCGGTGTATTCCTTGCAGGTAAGTTCATCAACATCGGCGGCAAGAAGGGTTACGAAAGCCTTGCGGTTATGATTCCCGCATTTATGCTGCGTGAAACCATCTGGATGTTCTTCTGGGGTATCAGAAAGGTTATTCCCGAAGAAATGAGAAACGAAGCTATCGACTACGGCGAGTGGAAGAACGGCTTCAGATCAGAAGGCATGACCGGCGTTGCAAAGGGTCTTATCACAAAGATGGTTAACAGCGTTAAGGGCGTTATCCAGCCTCTTCTCTTCAAGGCATTCGGTTACGATCCCAGCAAGAACCAGGGTGCTCAGACTGCCGAAGCACGTTACGCTCTCTTCTTCATGTGTACACTTCTTCCCGTTGTTACAGGCATTCTCAGCATCGTTCCCCAGCTCTTCTATGACCTTCAGGGCGAAAAGAGAGAGAGAATGTACCGTGAACTTCAGGAAAGACGTAAGGCTATTGCAGCAGAAGTTAACGAGTTCAATAACCAGGTCGGCGAAAATTCAGCAGAATAAAAAATTAAAAGCCTCGACACTCTGTCGGGGCTTTTTTGATAAGGTATTTGTTATGGAAAACATTATTGAAACAATAGAAAAGCTTTTTGAAGAAAAACAAAATCCGGTTATAGCTATAGACGGGCCTTGCGCATCAGGCAAATCAACTCTTGCAGCTCTGCTTTCGGAAAAATTCGGATTTCAGATTATTCACACAGATGATTTCTTTTTGCCGCCCGAAATGCGCACTGCGCAAAGACTCTCTGAAGCAGGCGGAAACATCCATTATGAGCGTTTCAATGCCGAGGTGGCAAATATGCTAAAAAACGGCTCGGACTTCATTTACGGTGTCTACAGCTGCCGTAACGGCACGTCCTCTCCGTCCGAACCCGTCATCATTCAAAAACCCGTTGCAATTGAAGGCTCATATGCCCTGCATCCTGCAATTGATATCGAATATGACCTGAAGATTTTTGTTGAAGCAGACTTGGAAACAAGGCTTGAGCGCATACTGCGCCGCAACGGTGCGGATGCCCTCGAAATCTTTAAATCAAAGTGGATTCCTTTGGAGGACAGATATTTCCGTGAATTTGACATAAAGAACAAATGTGACATAATAATAAAAACCGACCGATAAGCAATGCTTTCGGTCGGTAATTTTTATTTCTTTGAATTATTCTGCAAAACCTGACTCAACAAGCTTTACAAGCTCTGTTACTGCCTGCTCCTCATCGGGACCGCCGGCAATGATGCGGATTGCTGTGCCGCCCATGATGCCAAGTGAAAGAACACCGAGAAGGCTCTTTGCGTTCACTCTGCGCTCCTCTTTCTCAACCCAGATTGATGATTTGAACTCGTTTGCTTTCTGAATGAAGAAGGTTGCGGGACGAGCGTGAAGACCAACCTGATTCTGAACTGTAACATCTTTAACAAACATATCTATATCTCCCAAACTGTAATTTTCTTGTGATACCATTACTTATTATATCATAAAACTTTGCTTCGTCAACATTTTTGACCACAGTTTTGACCCTCAAATCAATAATTCGGCTTGTCGGCCAAAGTGAAGGCAATCCGTATTTTTTGTTTTGTTCAAATTGACGATAGACAAACGCTGTTTTTGTTATACATAAACAGAAATCCTGATGATTTGTGTCATTTTCTGTCTTTTGAAGAAAAATAAAAGCGAAAGACAAGGTGTTGCAAGCCCTGCCTTTCGCAGATTAACCAAAATTCATTCAGTTAAGAACATAGATAACAATATTTCTGTTACCCCAGTCATAGCACATATCTTCGTTGTTCATGTAAAGGTCAATATCGGTGTTGCCCATTTCAACAAATCCGCCTGTATCGGCTGCAACACAGTAACCGTAAACATAAGCTCCGTCAGCAGATGTTATATAAAGCTCTGTGCCGTAGGGATATTCCCTGGGGTCAACGGCGATGTGTCCGGGCATAGGCTTTCTGCCTGATGCGGTTGCAGGGTCGCCTGTGTAAGCTGTTGCCTTTGCATTGACTTTGCTTGTGTAATTAACGGGGATGCCGTTTTCATCAAGCTTAACATCGGAAGGCACCTTAAGCTCTGAAATAGGTGCATCCGTATTTTTGTATAAAGCAAGAGTTTCTCTTGACTTTGTGCCGACTTTCTTGATTTCCTTAACAGGCTTCTTTGTTACAACTTCCTTTGAGAAAAGTGTTTCAACAAGTTCGCCGTCCACATATTTCTCAACGTAGAAAACCTGCTTTTTGCCGTTGACGCCGGGAGTTACAATCTCGCTTTCGTCAACATACATATCATCGCTCTTGATGATTTCGGTCTCGTATTCAACAGTTTCTTCTTCAAAAACCGTTTCATAGCGGACTCTTGTGATTTTAATTTCGGTAAAACCTTTGAGTTCTGAATCAAGTGCAGGGAAAACGATATCGTCACTTCCGATTTCGATGCCTGCCTTTGCAAGTGCATCAGCAACTGTGCCGTGTGCAAGATACGCTTTCTTTGTTTCGCCGTCAATATTGATATTAACAGTAAAAGCTCTTTTAATGAATACCTGCATACCGTCAAAAATATTGCTTGCGGTATCTACACTGATTTCATCCTTATCGCCAAGAACAATGCCTTTGCCTGCAAAAATATCGCTGACTGTGTCGGAATAACCGATGAAATAGGACACAATTCCGTTATCTTCAATTCTGATAACATTTGACCTGTTAATAACGATTGTTCCGCCTTCCTCGGCATTGAAAGCCGAAGTGTCAAGGCTGTCGTTGGGGCTGAGGATAAAACCTGCATCTTTTACAATTTCGCGGGGGCTGCCCGATTCGGCAGCTATGGTTACCGATTTTTCTCCGTCAACTACGGTAACTTCGGGAACGCTTGTTGCAGCGAAAGCCGTGATTGTTACCGAGCAGACAAACAGAACTGCGACTACGGCGGTCAGAATTCTGAACGCTCTGCTGCGCTTTCCGCTGTCTACGGATGATGAATTTGTAATCATAATACTCTCCTTATTTTGCGCATTAGTAGTTTTTTGGTAAAGCCTTTTAGGGGTCAAACCTCGATTTCCTTTTGCAACGGGTGTCATTATATTGACATTTTTCCGATTTGTCAAATTTTCCGCAAAGATATTTTTGTTTATTATGCACAAACCTTTTTCCAATTTTTTACAAATAAGTATATATGAACTTAAAGCACACACTCGTTTTTTGTCATTTATTGGTAATTTATTTGTGAAAAACAGAAAAAGTTACAAATGGTTACAAAAGTGTAAAAAACGGTTACATTTTCACAAATTATTATAAAAGCAGGCGATTTTGTCCGCGATTGCCACAGGAACAAAATACCTGCTCAGTTATTATTGACCTTTTTTATTCCGTTAATACCCCTTGCACAATATATGCAGACATGCTTCAAAAAATAACAAGAGCACAGCAGAATTACGCTGTGCTCTAATATAGTATTATTAATATACATTATATACTGAACTTTTCTGCATCAAAAGGCTCGGATTTATGACCATTTTCGCGGTCAAAAAATGTCACTTCGCCGCCGTCATTTCCCTGAAGAGTGTAATATTTTCCGTTATCATAAACAACTGCAGCACCGTTATCAACTGCAAGTCCGTGGAGGGAATTTCCTTTTATCGCTTCCGCAAAAGTCTGCCAATATCCGCTTTCAAAATGGGGACAGTTACAGAATGGAAGAAGTCCCAGACAATCCACAAACATAAACTCGTGATTTTCGCCGCAATCATCATATCCCTGCTCAAACCAGCACATTGAACCTGAGCTGTAACCCGAAAGAACAACGCCCTTTTCATATGCTTTTCTGAATATTTCATCTGCACCCGTTTCTTTCCAGGTATCCATAAGGAATTTCAGGTTGCCGCCACCCGCATAAACAATATCTGCCGAAAGAATTTTATCCTCAATCTCAGCTTTGGTGAGAGTTTTGTCCGTCAGCAAAAGCGCTGACACACTGCATCCCAGACCGATGAAAAGCCTGAAAATGTGCTCATCGCCGTTGATGTCATCAAAGCCTGCTGTGGGCACAAACAAAACTGACGGGTTTTTCTTTTTGGCAAGAGAAACTATATGCTCAAAAATGGGCAGCACTTCGTTGTCACTGTATCTGCCGCCGCCAACACCGATAATAATTCCCATAAAATCACCTCTGTTTTAAATATAACATAAATCATTTTACTTGACAACCGTCTGTATTTGATTAAAATTAGAAGTGGTGATGATAATGTATAAACAAAAACTCGCACTTGCCCTTAGCGGTCAATTCGGCATACCCTATGAAGAACAGATTATGCTTTTCAAGGCAACAGGATTTGAGGGATTTGCCATTGATGACAGCGGCAGAAATGCCGATGTTGCCGCTCTTGCCGCAAAAGGCAGAGCTGAAAATCTTTTTATTGAATATCTTCACGCGCCTTTCAACAAATCGGACGATATGTGGGCTGACGGCAATCTTGGCGAAATTGCGCTGAAAGAGCTGATTGAATATGTCGAACTCTGCGCAAAGCTTGAAATCCCCGCACTTGTTACCCACACATTCATCGGATTTGACGACCCTTATATTCCCACTCAGACAGGCATTGAGCGTTACGGCTCACTTGCAAGGCGCGCAAGTGAGCTAGGAGTCAGCCTTGCCCTTGAAAACACAGAGGGTTTTGAATATCTTGATGCTCTTATGAACACGCTGAAAGGCGAAAAATCCGTTGGCTTCTGCTGGGATTCGGGTCACGAACTCTGCTACAACTATGGCAAAAATCTTCTTGAACTTTACGGTGACAGGCTGATCTGCACCCACCTTAACGACAATCTCGGCATCCGTGATTTCGGCGGCAGGATTACATATATTGACGACCTGCATCTGCTCCCCTTTGACGGAATTCACGATTGGAATGAAATTGCAGACAGACTTACAAAATGCGGTTTTGACGGCAATCTCACTTTTGAGCTGAACACAAAAAGCAAACCCAACCGCCATGAAAACGATAAATACGATGCAATGCCCATTGAGCAATATGTTGCTGAAGTTTATTGCAGGGCTTGCAGAGTTGCCGCACTTTTCGAAAAAGCAAAGGAGAATAAAAAATGAGCAACGAAAACAAAATGACAAAAAAACAGAACATAATTCAGATTATCAAATTCGCTCTTTTCTCTGCATCTGCAGGCATAATTCAGATTGCATCATTCACTCTGCTGTTTGAGGTTTTTAAACTTAACAACACGGTGAGCTACATCATTTCCCTTGCACTTTCTGTTTTGTGGAATTTCACATTCAACAGAAAATTTACCTTCAAATCAGCAGCAAATATTCCCGTTGCAATGCTTAAGGTTGCCCTTTTCTATTGCGTATTCGCTCCCCTTTCAACCTGGTGGACTCACGAATTCACAGAGATGGGCGTTAACGAATATCTGATTGAATTCGGAACAATGGGCGTCAATCTTGTTACGGAATACCTCTACTGCCGTTTTGTGGTTTACAGAAACTC
This sequence comes from uncultured Clostridia bacterium, assembly GCA_937919155.1. Classification (GTDB taxonomy): domain Bacteria; phylum Bacillota; class Clostridia; order Oscillospirales; family Acutalibacteraceae; genus CAG-177. The sequence continues at coordinate 5,319 of CALFPM010000062.1, read as the reverse complement.
AATGAACACAAGAGATTAAAAAATTAACGGGTCGCAAAAGCGACCCGTATTTTTTATCTTATAAAGATTTTAAGGAGAATGCCGAGCATTGTCATAACAGCCTCATAGATTCCCTTTGCGGTTGTTGCAATGTTATTGAACACATTGCTGATTCTGCTCTGTACGTTAACTGTGCCGTAGCCCGGGATTGTGCCGTTGTTATCTTCAACATCGTCATCGGCAATAAATGCACAGATGAGGGGTGAAACAAGAGCAACGAGGAAATACTCCACGGGGCTTACGGGACCGAGAATGCCTGTTGCAAGCTTTGTGATATCTGTGATGACAGAATCTGTTCCGAGCACGGAGAAGAGCTCATTTGCCGCCTTGAGAAGAACACCATCCGCAATTGTTGCAAGGTCATCCTTGAGGAGAAGTGAAACAAGGCGGAGGAAAATTGTGATATCTCTGCTGTGAAGCTCATAAGGTTCACTGCCTGCATAGTGCCAGGAAACAAGCTCGGTCACGATATCCCAACCGTTTTTATATTCACTGTCGGGAATATCAAGATTATATTCTGCGGCAAGTTCCTGAATGCCGCCCTCACCGTAGAGGGGATCTTCAAGAATTTTTACAAGACCGCCGACTGCAGTTGCAACAAGGTCATAGTAGAAAGCATCCTCTGCAATTCCCATTTCTTCCATACGGAAGCCTTTGCCGAGTCTGTACTGAATACCTGCCTTGAGGAAGCCTTTTGCATAGTCATTAAGACCTGCATTCATAAGGTCAATATGTTCCTGAGTGAAGCCTGCTGTTTTTGCGATAAGTGCATCGGTATCGATTGAATCGATTGTCTTTGCCTCATACTTTATTTCATCATCGGTTACGGTGAAATATCTGTACTGCAAAGGATACATCGAAAGAGATGTGGTTGCAAAGTCATAAATAACATTGCCCGAGGGTGATGTGTACGATGTGGCGTCACTGCAATGCTCATGACCTGTGAACACAAGCTTGATGCCCCAATCAGCAAAGAGAGTTGCGGTGGTGTAATGGAACCTTACGATGAAGTTTCTGCTGAGAATTCTCTGCACGGGCAGATGGTCAAGCAGATTGTGGTGCATCATAAGGATGGGATATTTGCCGTCTGCCTTTGCCTTGTCAGCCTGTTCGTGAACCCACTGAATTTTCTCTGTTGTCATGCCGTCTTCGGTTGACTTTGATGGGTCGTTACTGTCAAGAGCAATGAGTCTGTACTTTTCGTTGAGGTCTGCTGTGTATGAGAATGTTCCTTCAAGGGTAGCAAGTGCATCGTTGTAGCCGTAGTCACCGTAAACCCTGATGAAATCATCAAGATTAGTTTCACAATCTACGCCGTAGTCGTGGTTACCGGGAACAACGTAAATGGGTTTGCCTGTTTCAGCCTCGAACTTTGCAAATTTTTCTCCGACTGCTATGTGTTCCTCGTGGATCGACTTGCCGTTATCAACAAGGTCGCCGGGAATGAGTACAAATTCGCACTCATCATCTTCTGCACACTGTCTGAGAAATTCATCGATGATAAGACCGCTTTCATCTTCCATTGCGGCTCTGCGGTTTGCGTACCAATAGATTTCTTCGCCCTCAATAACAGTTTCAAGCTCTTCCTGAGGGATGTTGTAGTGAAGGTCCGATGCAACGGCAAACTTCATTTCATCCTCAGCGGCAAATGCCGTGAAGCCAACAGTGAGGGAAGTAACAATAAGGATTGCAGAAAGTAAAACACTTAATACTTTTTTCATGTTTCCACTCCTTTGATAAATATAAAATAAATATAACATATATAAAGTTACAATGCAAGCAATTTGTATTTCTAATACGACTAAAAGCCAAAAAAGACCGTGACAACCGTCACGGTCTTTTGGTTTAGTTCTTTTCAACGCCCATTGTTACTTTTTCGCCGTTGATATCCCAAGCCTTGGTGTATGAGCCGCCTTCAGCTGTGATAATATCGGTTGCAAGAACATCGCTCTTGATTTCATCTGCGTTTGCGCCGAAGATTGCTTCAATCTTCTCGTTGCCGCTGACATAAATCTTGATGGTATCCATAACCTCAAAGCCTGCATCCTTACGCATCGTCTGAATCTTTGAGATAAGCTCTCTTACGAAGCCTTCTTCAATAAGTTCATCTGTGAGGTTTGTGTCAAGAACAACGGTAACACCGTTGCCGCTTTCAGCCTGGAAGCCTTCCTTCTGAACGGTTTCGATGAGAAGGTCTTCAACTGCAAGTGAAATTTCCGTGTCGCCTGCAGTGAATGTGAGAGCGCCCTTTTCGTCAAGCTCTGCCTTTGCGGCGGCTTCTTCCGCTTCCTGCTGCATTGCGCGTACGTCGGCGCAGAACGCGGCGTCAGTGCGGAACTTGGTAACGGTTTCTCCGGGATAATTGCGGGGGTAATCTTTTCCGTCGTGGTAGTAGGAGTAGCCGTAGTAAACAAGAGAGCTCCAGAGTATTTCACGGCGGCTGGAAAGGGTATTGTTGGGATCCTGCATATTTTTCTGACGGGTGACGTCGTCAAACAGGTCGAATGCGCGGGTTGCCGCTTCCACGGAATTTCCGAAATATCTGCGAACGTAGCGCTCCTTGGCTTCATCCATCGTACCCGTTCCTTCCCAGTTCCAGGACCAATCTGCTTGGAGCTGGTTGGGTCTGTGGTAAGAATTATCCCAGGAGGAATAGGAGCGCTTTGCTTCTGCTCCGGAAGCGTGAGCCATCTGAAGCATATGGTAAATATTTCCGGTGGGATGGAATACGTGAGACCAGTGATAATAGCCGTTCCAAGGCTTGATGGAGCTGCGGAAGCCCATTTCGGGATGAAGATTGCTGAAATGGAGCTTTTCGGGGTTGTCGTTGTATGCCCACCAGTCGATACAAGCCACGTCCAGAAGCCCGTGCTTTGCCAGGGCATCCTTCAAAAGCGCGGAGTGGTCAGCGGGATTGGGGTTATTTTTGGTTTTGTGTTCAGCCACCATATCGTTATACATATACACGGTCTTAACGCCGCGGGAATGCAGATGCTTCATCAATTTTGCCGCGTGCTCGAAGAAGATTTCCTGACGGGTCTTCGTCTTGCAGACGGGACACTGACACCAAGCGTTATGGCGGTGGGTAATGTCGTTGGGATCAACGGCAAATTCGTTGCGGATCTCGTCCATACCGATGTCAAAGGACTCGATGGGATTATCGGGGGTGCTGTAACGGTCGATGATCTGATCGTAGAGATCAAAGAGGATCTCGTAGGTTTTCTCCTCTGCGGTACAAAAGCCGGTGTTTGCGGGATTGCCGTTTTCATCCTTGGCGGATGCTTCGGGGTAAAGTCGGGGGATCAGGGTGTTGTGACCGAAGGAGTTGACACCGGGGATAACATCCATACCGTGATCCTTGGCATAACGGCAGACCTCACCGAAGAAGTTATCCCGGTACATGGGAGGCAGCTGCTCGTAGTTAAACCATCTTTGCTCAGTGGGGGAATAATACTTCACGGTCATGGGAGTCTTCAGCTGGGGATAGTCCTTCAGAGGCAGGTACAGATACTCGGCAACACGGCCATCATACTGCATGACCCAGCAGCCATAGAGAGCCAGGGACAGGTTATTCAGCTTCTTGGAAGTCAGATCGTCGATCATGGCGAACCAATCTTCCTTCCCCATCATATTGGAGCCATAGCGGCACTCTTCCTTGTAGGCACGGAAGGGATTGTCCGGCCAGTCTAAAATCTCCATAGCAGGCAGGGTGCAGCCCTGGTTGTCCCAACGCATCAACTGCAGAAGGGTTTTGACGCCGTAGAAAAGGCCGCTGTCACCATAGCCGGTTACCGTGATACCTTCAGCACTGATGGTCAGCTTGTAGGCTTCCTTTTCGTTCTTTACACCGGCAGGAGCGGTACCCAATTCCAGCACAACGGGAATGCCGTCAGTGCAGAAGCAGTCACCGCACTTGGCAGTCAAAAACGCAGCAATTTCCTCCCCGGCAGTCTTGATAGGTCCCTTTTCAGCCTCCGGTACGGTCAAACAAAACTTGCTGCCGGGTTTTAGCACCAAAGCACCTTTTTCCAGTGCAGTAACCTGCTGGGGTAAAGGACTGAGCTTGCCTGTGATAGTTTTTACCATATATATTCCTCCTGTCTAAACTTCAAATTCCAATTTATCGAGCAGTCAGCCAGCATTAAACATATGAATTTTTTCATATATGTTCCTTCTTTCCGATTGTCAACGCAGACGCCACAGCTGCGGGCTGGTAATGGCGCGAATGTCCATCAAATCCAGCTGCGGATTCTCTTCGTTTTCGATGTAAGTAGCGATGTCAGCAAAGGTCTGCATAAAGACGGAGTGATTACGCATAGTAGCGGCTTTGCAAACCCAGTTTTCCTTGGTTTGTTCACAGCGCTCCATCAGCGCCAGCCGAGCAGCCTGCCGCTTTCTTGCCAGGGGAGCAATTTTCTTTTGATCCTTCATATCCAGCATTTGGAAGAAGGCAATCCAGTCCTGCGCCAGTACCACATAGTTATGGCATTCGTAAGCCATCCGACGTGCCATTGCCTGGTTACAGCCTGGGGTCTTGGCAGCTTGTTCAAAGATCTCCATAGCTTCCTTGCCCATAGCGGCGGTGGAGAAGAGGATCCGCTCTACCTCCTTGCGATGGGGCAAATACATATCAAAAACACTGCCGGGGAAATGCCGGGGATAGATCTGATCCTTGTTAAAATAACAGTGGGAGTAGTAACTGAGCTTCCGCAGAGTAAAGAAAGAACACAGAATCTTTTGGGTGGGATCTTCGGGATTTTTGTTTTCTTTACGTTCTTCTGTGATCCAGTCCATCAGCCGGTAGGCATTGCCGCTGGCCACACCCACATAAGGCAGGCCGCCGTAGACCTTGCCCTTGTCCACGGTACGGGCAGGCTCCACCGCCGTGAGGACGGTCTCCCGGGTGAAGTCGGCCTGAACGGACTTTTCCCAAAGGGCCTTGCCGCGGCTGCTGGGAACGGCGTTTTCGTATTCGGGGGCAGCGCCCAGGAAGATCAGCCGTCCGCCGGCAGCGGCGAAGGCTTCCAGCCGCTCCAGCGTGGAGCTGCGCAGGGTCTGGCAGGCGGGAACAATGACGGTGTCATAGGCCATCACGCCCACATTCAGCGGTGCGCCGCCTTCGGCGCACTGCTCGGGAAGCAGCGACTCGCAGATATAGTCAAAGTCGATGCTGCCGGTCAGCAGCCAGTCGGTGAGGTTCTGGAAGTTGTTGTCCATCTGGGTGCAGATGCCCTGGTTCTGCTCGTCGGGACCGAAGTGGAGCCAGTAGCTTTCGATGGG
>CALFPM010000061.1 GCA_937919155.1 uncultured Clostridia bacterium | reverse complement strand
CCGAGAGGGAACTAGTCCGCCTCCGCTACATTGACGGAGCCGAATGGGCAGAAGTAGCCGCCACCATCCACTATGAGTGGACACAGACCCACCGCATCCACGCAAGGGTTCTGAGCAAAATCAAGAACCTTTAAAACAAAAAAAGACCCCAAAGGGAAACCTAAGGGGTCTTCTGTTATTCAAAAAAATTCAAAAAAATATCAACTATTTTTCAAAAAGGGGTTGACAAACCACAATAAATGTGGTATAATATAGATACAGTTGAGGGGAGAACCCCAAAACGAGTACGCGGCAGGTGCAGAAAGGAAAACACAATGGACGAAGAAATGACATCCAGCGAACTTTTCAAAGAGGTTGTCGAGGAGAACCAAACAAGAAAAATCCTTGAGATCCTCAACGAGTGCAAGACACTCGAAGAAGCCAAGGAAAAAATAAGGGCCTTACTTAACAAGTAAGACCCCAACCCGAGCCAGAAGGACGGCGGTACCTTGCCACCGCCGATCCCGATGGTATAAAGTATTATAACATAAAAAAACAAAAAAGGCAAGAGAAAAATCAAAAAAATAAAAAAAGGGCTGCGACCCACCAACCACGGAAACCGCAACCCACACCCAAAGAGGATGAACCGATCTCTCGGTCGTCCTCCATTATAACACAAATAAAACAAAAAGTCAACTAGGAGGACTAAAAAAATGGAAACAAAACTCAATAGAACCCTGCTACTTGGATGGATTATGGAATTATGCGCCTTCGAAGAAGATAACGAACTACTCGACCTCATCTACAAATTACTTCTCCCCGTTCCCAAGAGCTGATATAATAGTTAAGAAACTATCACGCTGTTCCTCAGGTAACTCCGCTAATTTAGAGACAATACTAAGGAATTTGGGATCCTTTCTCATTTGTGCGATGATTTTTACGAGATCATCGTTCTTTTTTTGTTCAATCGTTCTTTCCATTGGAATATCATAGCCAAGCATCCATGCTTCGCTTACACCGAGTGCAACACACAGCGTGTGTAATCTATCCCCTTTAGGCTGTGATTTGCCAGCCAAATAGTAACTGATAGCACCCTCCGGAATTTTTGTTTTATTGCTCAATTCCGCCGCCTTCATATTCCTTGCGTTTAACGCTTCGCGAAGTCTAAACTTGAACTCCGACACTCTTTCTGAGTGGTTCATTATCACTTCACCTCCAATCTGTTAACATTATAACATAAAATTTCGAAAATTTCAAGTCTTTTTTTCGAAAAATCGAAGAAAAGATATTGACAAACCGAAAAAATTATTTTACAATAACAATGGAACTTCGATATATCGAAGTTTTGAGAAGGGAGAGTTGCGGAAAATGCCAAGAGATTACAGCAAGTTAATTGGCAGAATAGTCGAGAAATTTGGCACAAGATCTGCGTTTGCGGACGCAATGGGGCTGAAATATGAGGCTTTATCACGTAGGTTGAACAACAAAGCCGATTTCAGGACGGAGGAATATATCCGCGCGTGTGAGCTGTTGGATATCTCTCCTAAAGAAATATACTCATATTTTTTTACCCCAAAACTTCGATAAATCGAAGTGATAGGGACAAACCAATCATTCATACATATTAGAAAGGAGAGTGATTTCGTGAGTGGTCAGAGCGAATGCAAGGTGTTTACATATCCAAATATGATAGTCAGAGTCCATTTTCCTGACCTATCCCATGAAGAACAAAAGAGACGTATGAAGAAAATTAGAGACGCAGCAGAAGAATTATTGAAAGAAATGGTGAGAAATGAAGCTAAATAATAGAAATTATTACACAACGGGTGCGAATCAAGCATATTTCAGCGTGTCGCAGTTCAAGGCTTTCCAAAAGTGCGAAGCCGCGGCAATGGCAGAACTCCGAGGGGAGTTCGTACCCGAATATGGACGAGCCTTGCTTTTGGGATCCTACGTTGATGAATGGCTAACCGGCACGGTTCGCTCAACCGAAAAATTCATCGAGGATAATTACGCGCAGATATATAAAAAGAACGGTGATCCGTATGCCGACATCGTTCAAGCCAATGAAACGATATCGCGAATCCGACAGCAACCCAAAATGATGTACTATCTCGGGGGAAAGCATCAGGTCATTATGACGGGCGAGATCGAGGGTGTGCCGTTCAAGATAAAAATGGACAGCTTCGATCCCGACGAATACATAACCGATTTGAAGTATATGGCATCGTTGCGCTCTCCCAATCTATTTACTTCGATGATTGAGTATTGGGGGTATGACATACAGGCAGCGGTTTATCAAGAAATCGTTCGGCAGAATACAGGAAAACGTCTTCCGTTTATTTTCGCTGTCGCTACAAAGGAATCGCCTGCGCATCTGGCGCTCGGGCAAATAAGTCAATATAACATGGACAAGGCTCTTGAAGTGGTAAAAAGCCTTGCCCCGAGATATCAGAAGATTAAGACAGGGGAACTCCCGTCGAATCGGTGCGAGGATTACGGGTGCGATTACTGCACGAGTACCAAAATCATCACGGAACCTATTGACACAGATTTGTTCGGTATGAGTGCCGCGCAAATCAAAACTATGCAAGGAGATATCTAATTAAAGGAAGGAGACCATCACGAATGGCAACAGCAATCATCTATGGAGCGCCCGGATCGGGTAAAACAATCAACACGACAAGAATCCCCGGAAAGTCACTGCTTCTGAGCAGCGATAATTCGGCAAGGGTGTTGGACAATTTCGAGCGGCCCAATCTTACGACCAAAGAAGTTCGTAACTTCAAGGAATTTGTGGACGAGTTCGAAAAAGCCACCACAAGCAAGCAGTACGACAACATTATTGTGGACTGCCTTACCGATCTTATTGACGCATATATCGTAGAAATCCGTGAAAACGGCTTTTCGGGCGATATCCGTCAGCATTACCTCGCTATTTATACGAAAGTAAAATTCCTCGTGCGCAAGGCTGCGTTCTGCGAAACAAACTGTGTAGTAGAATGGGAAATAAGTTGACTGTGTTATAGAATGAACGTCGCTTGAGCCAACAACGGGGAACTTAACTCCGCGTATTCTTGCCTCGTTATAGTGCATGACCTGAAACTCGTTCTGATCAAGATATGCCTCTCCTCCCAGAACCTCAAAGGCATCGAACTTGTTCTGGTCAAAAAGGAAATCCGTCATCTTTTCGGAAACGTGGAAGGTATTGTTTATCCAGTAAGGATGGGCAAAAATGGCAAGACCGCCTGCCGCCTGAATATGTTCAAAGCCCCACTGGCAGGATGCGGCAACAAAGGGCGCAACACCTTCGGGATATTCGTTGTTTGCGGCGATCTCTTCAACCTGACGTTCGTATTCCGCAACGCTCATGACCTCTGCCGGGCAGTTTTCTGTATCGATGGCGCGAAGAGAAATGTCTTCGCCAACGTCGGAAAACTGAGAAGAACCGTTGTGAAGTCCGTTTACGCTCCACTTTCCGCCGAAGTTAACAATGTGAACGTCATTTATGTGATCGGGTGCAAGGTCGGGAAGATGAACTTCTTCACCAACGCAGATGTTGAATTCAATGGGAACATCCTTGTATGTTTCAATTGCCTCAAGTGAGGGGTAATAGCGGTTATGGTCAGTGATTGCAAAGAAATCATAGCCGTGCTTTCTGTAGTTTGCGCTGACTATTGCAGGGCATTCGTGACCGTCCGAGCAGCAGGTGTGCATATGCAGGTCACCGATGAGGGGATATCTGCCGCAAAGGTCCTCTGCAAGGGCATAAACGCTGAGCTGAAGCAGTCTTTTGCCTGTGTTTTTATCCATAATTCTCACATAATACTGTTGCTCGCGGGGGAATGTGTGAGTGAATCTGATGCAGCCGTCAAATTCAAATGGAAGCTCATAGCCGTTGCCTCTGTGAGGATAATCTCTGGGGTTGCCGTCATCCCAACCGAAAATATGAAGACTGATGTCATCGGGGTTTTCAAAGTTTGCATGGTGACCCAGAGGCTTGATTGTGATTGTAACTTCTTTTCCTGCAGGGAACACCTTTGGGAATATGTCGTAATAATGAAGTTCTGTTCTCATATCTCTCATATTTTTTTCTCCTTATATTTCAACGGTTTTGCCCGTTTCATATGATATGTATGCGTTTTCAAGAAGCTCTGCAAGTGCAATTGCATCTTCCGTGCCGAGACCCTCGGGTGAGCCTGTGCCGTCAAGGCAGGCGTCAACAAAGCGGACAATGGGTTTTTCGTCCTCTTTGGGGAGATTGTCAGGAGATATGAAGCCTTTGCTCAGCTTTGCGGTTTCCGCGGTTTTGTATTTTATTTCGCCGCCCTGCCAGAGGAGGATTCCGTCCGTGCCGTGAACCTCGATTGTGTAAGGTGATGAATATGCAAGGAACGATGTTTCGGAAACGCCGATTGCTCCGCTTTCAAATTCGATAACGGAAATTGCATTTTCATCAACGGGAGTACCGAAAACCGCGTTTGCGATACCTGTTATTTTCTTGGGCTTACCGCAGAGATATGAAAGCAGATACATGGGGTGGCAGCCCAGATCCATCATTGCGCCGCCTGCACAGTCCTCTTTCACAAACCAGTATTCGGGAAGCCAGTTGCCGCTGACGCCGTTGTGTGCGTTGCGGATTCTGACATTTGTCACTTTGCCGAAATCGCCGTTTTCAATGTGTTCTTTTGCAAACTTGACAACGGGCCAAGCCTTGTGGGGGAATGAAATTACGAAAGTAACACCGTTCTCTTCGATGATTTTTGCAATTTTTTTGCATTCTTCAACGGTGCAGGCAAGAGTCTTTTCCGTGAAAATGTGTTTGCCTGCCTTTGCGGTACGGATAAGCACATCCGTGTGCATTGTTGTGGGCGTGCAGCAACAGACGGCGTCAACGTCCTCTCTTGCGAGGAGCGTGTCAAGGTCGGGTTCAAAATCTGCGCCGAGTCGGCTTGCCCACTCTGCGCCTCTGTCGGGGTTTTCGTCCCAGACGGCGGTAATTTCTGCTTTGCCTGTGCCGATGAATTCCCTTGCGTAACCCTCGGCGTGAACGTGCCATTTTGAAAGCATTGCAACTCTGAGCATAAGAAATCCTCCTGTTTTACACTTTAATGCAGTAATACAGATACATAATATCATATAAAAATAAAAAAGTCGAGATAAAAATCCCGACTTTTTCACAAACTTGAATTTATTGTTTCGGTGTGGTACAATATCTACCGTCTGGCAGAGTGCTCGCTGATGAGCGATGCAAGGCAGGCGGCAATTGCCGCAGGTCTGCAAAGAGCCAGCAGGTTTTCGCTCAGGTCAACGGCAAAGTGATAGTCAAACATTCTGCCTGCTCCTATGTAAAACAGGGTTGATGCAAAAAGCAGAATCACAACCGTTGTCCAGCTGAGAATAACCACATATTTTGTTCTGCGATGCAGATTTTCAAAAATAGTTTTCATAATAGCTCACCGTATACGATTATACAGGATACGGCGGATAAGTTCAAATCAAAAATATTACCAACAGAGGAATAAAAATGGCTATCGGAATTTCAACCTCCTGCCTCTATCCGCAGGCAACGGAGGAGGCGCTTGAAACACTTGGAAAAATGGGTGTCAGAACCTGCGAGGTGTTCTTTAACACCACCAGCGAAACGACCCCTGAATATGTGAAAATCCTCAATGATATCAAGGCTTCTTACGGGATGGATATTGTTTCTGTTCATCCTTTTTCTTCTTTTTCGGAAACATATATGCTTTTCGGCAATTATCGCCGCCGCTATCTTGATGTCTGCGAATTTTACAAAAAATGCTTTGAGGTAACCGCCCTCGCAGGTGCAAAAATTTCCATTATTCACGGCTCAAAGCTTGCAGGAAAAATCAGCAACGAGGAGTATTTTGAGCGTTTCTCAGGTCTTGTTGAAACAGGCAGGCAGTTCGGTGTTACGGTGTGTCAGGAAAATGTTTATGACCATTACAGCCAGAATCCCGCTTTTCTGCGCGAAATGCGCAGTGCGCTTGGCGATGACTTCCGAATGGTGTTTGATGTGAAGCAGGCGGTCAGGTCGGGTTATGACCCTCTTGCATTTGCGGATGAATTCAAAAATAATATTGACCATATTCATCTGAGCGACCACAACGGTGTCAGCGATTGCATTGCACCCTCAAAGGGTGATTTTGATTTCAGAAAGCTGTTTGATATTATGAAAGCTGCGGATTACAGCGGTAATTATGTGATTGAGCTTTACAGAAGCGGTTTCGGAGATGAAAATGAACTTTCGGAATCCCTGCAATATCTGCAAAATTTGTGAAATAGCTTGAAAAATCCGCAAAGTATGATATACTTGAAACAATAAGACTGTAATCTAAGGAGTGTTTAGGCTTATGAAATGTCCGTTTTGCAACTGTGAAGAAAGCAAGGTTATTGACTCACGCCCCACAGACGAGGGTGAACGCATCCGCCGCCGCAGGGAGTGCATAAGCTGCCAGAAACGCTTCACCACATATGAGATTATCGAGAGCGTGCCCGTTATTGTTGTGAAAAAAGACAAGTCAAGAGAGGTTTTTGACCGCAACAAACTTTTCAACGGAATGCTCAGAGCCTGTGAAAAGCGACCCGTTTCCCTTGATGCGCTTGAAAAAGCCGTTAACGAAATCGAGGCCACTCTTCAGAATTCGCTGGACAGAGAGGTTACCTCCGTTCACATCGGTGAGCTTGCAATGGACAAGCTTCGTGAGCTTGACGAGGTTGCTTATGTGCGTTTTGCCTCTGTTTACCGTCAGTTCAAGGATATCAACACCTTTATGGACGAGCTTGCAAAAATTCTGAGAGAAAAGAACTGATTGAATCGGGAGTATGGCGTTTGTCATACTCCTTTTTTAAGGAGCAGAAGAATGAAAAGATTTGTTGCAGTTTTGCTTGCGATAGCGCTTGTTTTGCTTTGCGCCTGTTCAAAAAATGATAAGGGCAGAGTGAAAACCGCAGATATGCTGAATATCACCAACACGGAGGAAACCTTCCTCGGATGTCTTGAAAGATTCGAGTCTGTCAAGGATGCAATGAGTGCTAAAATATCAATTCTTGAGGGTGCACACAACGCGGTGATTGAATCGGGCAACAAAACCGAATATTTTCTTGATGATAATTATATCCTCACATCCTTCGAGCCTTTTATGCTCTCTGCTCTTTCAACGGTGCAGGGATTCACTTCGGATATGACTGATGAAGCGGCGCAGGATTACTACAAACTGCAGAGCGAGGGGATGGATATAACTTTCACCTCCGAGGGAGAAAACTATGAGCTCACTTTCGTTTCGGAGTCAACCGTGAAAACCTACACCGCCGAATACGATGCCAAAACCGACAGCCTCAGATATGTTTATTCCGTTGAGGAGTCAGGTGACGAATCCGTGGTTGAGTTTCTTGAATTCAGCAAAGCGGGCAAGAATGCTTATGCCATTCAGAGCGGAAACACCCGTTGTTACATTGAATTCAATAAAGACGATGAGATTGTTTATTTCTGCTGCGGAGAGCTTTATGAGGGCGGTTTCACCCTTGATGAAAGCATTTATCCCGAACCCGAAAAAAACCTTGACGGCTTCTGGGTAACTTCAAGAGGAAAGACGGTGTTCAATAACATCCACACCTTTGAGGATAATGTGCTGACCCACGAGGACAGGAGCAGCGGTCCCTGGAAAACGGTCAGAATTGATGCTGAAAATTACGCTTCTGCGTTTTACGGACAGTGATAGTTATGGAATTGAGCAGAAAAGCCGCAGAGGTATGCGGATTCCTTGAAAAAATCGGAATAAGTTATGATATCGTGACTCATCCGCCCGTGTTCACTCTTGAGAAATGTCAGGCGGTCAACGGCATGATTGACGGAGTGATATGCAAAAATCTGCTGCTGAAAACAGATTCGGGCAAAGTTATATATCTGCTGATGATAAGGGACGATAAACGCTTTGTGACAAAAGATGTTTCCAAAAAGCTCGGATGTTCAAGGCTCTCCTTTGCATCGGGTGAGTTTATGGAAACTCTGCTGAACACAACACCGGGTTCACTGAGCATAACAAGCCTTATGTTTGACAGAGAAAAGAAAGTTATGCTTGCCGTTGACAGTGATGTGCTTGCGGAAGAATTCATCTGCTGCCACCCCAGCGATAACACCGCAACCCTCAGAATGAGGACGGAAGATGTTCTTGAAAAGCTTATTCCCGCACTTGGTGTTGAACCGAAGATAATAGAAATTTAAAAAAGGTGAACTTGCGTATTGCAGGTTCACCTTTTAATCATATTATGATACTGTCCAGAACGGCAATTGCCTCGGCATAGTCATTCTCCGAGTTGAACTTCGGCAGTTTTTTCAGCAGGGGAGCGTAGAATTTCTGCTCTGCCTCTTCCTCTTTCAGCTGCAGTTCTTTCTGATATTCAACATATTTCCTTTTCAGTTCAAAGATAAACTGTTCTTTTTCGTAAATCCTGAAACGCTCCATTCCCAGCTCCGCGCCGAGGGTTTCGAGCTGCTCAAGTGCGTCCGCGCCGTATTCCTCAATCATCTGCATAAACACGGCGGACTCAAAGTAAAACTGCCTGCCCGAAAGATAACCGAATGCCTTGCGGGTGTCGAGATAACCCATGGTGAGGCGCTTTTCATACATTTCTTCGCTGAAATCAAAGGCGGCGCCCAGGTCTTCAATATCGTAGGGACGGATGTATATAAACTCCGCGTTGGACATATCGCTTTTGTGGCCAACGCCTTTTATCGATGAAATATCAACCACAATAATGCGGTTATAGCCGTGTTTTCGGAGCATTCCTATGGGTGCGTTGTCGTAAACACCGCCGTCAAGATATCTGTCGTCCTCGGGTCCGATTTTGCTCACTCCCGGCACTTTTGAGGATGCAAGCAGAAAGTCAACAAGCTCTCCCTCGGGGATTTTGTCTATGAATATTTCAACAGGCGCAAATTCGGTCAGATTGAATGTTACCATTCCGAATTTCACGTTTGAGCGGCGCACCTTTTCTTCGTCAATGAATTTCAGCAGGAAATCTTTGGTTGGTGAAGCGTCAATGCCGCCGTTACGGACAATTTCTTTCAGCAGCACCGCCGCGTTTTTGAGGCTGAAAAGCTTTTCGGGGTCTTTCAGCTCGTTTGCAATTTTCACACCCTTGTCAACGGATGCGCTTTTCCAGAGCTCAGTGGCTTCGTCAAAGCAGTTTGCTGCAATGAGTGCGCCGTTGATTGAGCCGATTGAAACACCTGCAACAACGGAAAAGTTAACGCCCATCTCACGCATTGCTCTCCACGCTCCGAGCTGATAAATGCCTTTTGCACCGCCGCCTGCAAGCACAAGACCGTAATTTTTCATTGCTTTCATCTCCTCTGATGTTTATTCTATCACATTCAACTGTTGCAGTAAACAGCTTTTCGTAACAGTTGGAACAGTTAATAAAAAATTTAAAATTCGGTTGACAATATTTTGAGTAAGTTATATCATTAATAAAAATATATCCGAAAGGACAAAAAATATGAAATTACCTCTTTGCGTTGAAAAAAGAATGGATGAATATTGCGCCCATATTGAAAAATACAGCAAAAAGCTTGCAAAGCTTTACAGAAACTGCTATCCCAACACCCTTGAAACCGCAACGGAATTTATGGCTGACGGCTCTGTTTTTGTGCTGACGGGTGATATTCCCGCAATGTGGCTCAGAGATTCCACTGCCGAGGTTTCTCATTATATTCCTCTTGCGGCGGAGAATGAGGATATCCGCGAAATCATAAAAGGCGTTATCAAGAGGCAGAGAATGTATATCTCCATGGAGCCTTATGCTAATGCATATAAAAAGGAGCCCAATGACCACAAGGAGTTTGATGATTCACCCGAAAATCATCCCATCGTGTGGGAAAGAAAGTATGAAATTGATTCGCTTTGCTATCCCGTGCGCCTTGCTTATCTTTATTGGAAAGCAACGGGTGACGGCAGTGTGCTTGGCGAGGATTTTCTTGAAAGCACCAAAACAACCGTCAATCTCTGGCGAACAGAGCAGCATCATTTTGAAAAATCGCCCTATCGATTCACAAGGAAAAACTGCTCTCATCAGGACACAATCCACAACAACGGAATGGGTGAGCCTGTTGATTACACAGGCATGACATGGTCAGGCTTCAGACCCAGTGACGATGCCTGCCGCTACGGCTATCTTGTTGCCTCAAATATGTTTGCGGTTGTTGTTCTCGGATATCTTGCGGAGATGCTCGCGGCATCCTATCCCGAAGAAACATCACTTATCGAAGAATGCAACGCCCTTAAGAACGACATTGCAGAGGGCATTGAAAAACACGCTGTTATCGAAACGGAAAAGCACGGCAGAATCTATGCCTGCGAGGTAAACGGCAAGGGCGATTATTTTCTTTTTGACGATGCCAATGTGCCCAGCCTGCTTTCCGCGCCTTATCTCGGTTTCTGTGCATATGACGATGAAATTTATCTCAACACCCGCTCTTTTATTCTGAGCAAGGATAATCCTTATTATTACGAGGGCAAGTTCGGAAAGGGTGTGGGCAGTCCTCATACTCCCGAGGGATATATCTGGCACATTGCTCTTTCAATGCAGGGACTTTCAACCAATGACCCCGAGGAAATCAGGGAGATTCTTCATATTCTTGAAACAACGGACGGCGGCACAGGCTATATGCACGAGGGCTTTGATGCCGACAATCCCGATAATTTCACCAGAAGCTGGTTCAGCTGGTCCTGCGCGCTGTTTGCCGAACTTGTTGAAAAGGCTGTTGATAACAAAATTATCTGAAAAAATTCAAAAAAAGACTTGAAATAATCAAAATATTATGGTAATATAGTTTGCGTTCGGTATGAACAATGAAAATTATCATAATTTGCTGCTATGGCTCAGGTGGTAGAGCACATCCTTGGTAAGGATGAGGTCGGCGGTTCGAGTCCGCCTAGCAGCTCCAATCCCTTGGAACTTAAGGTTTCAGGGGATTTTCTTATTTCCGCGGAAATTGTCAGACCGCATCCCTGAATTGCATTTTTCAGTAAGGGATGCGGTCTGCTTATGATTAAAAATCGAAACAAACAAAGCATACCGAAGTGAGGTTCATAATTTATAAAAACACTTGAAAAAGTAGTCTGATATTGTTATAATTGAAACATCGCATTTTTATTTTATGGAGGTAACTAATGAAAAGCGGTTTAACAACAATTACAAAGCTTTTTTTCGATCCCGTTATGTTTGCTTTGATTATCGGTGGTGTTGTTCTCGCAGTTATCGCTATCGTGCTGAAAGTCTGGTTTGAACGAAACAACAATAAGCTTCTTGCAGAGTCGGGAGCTGATATGGAAGCAATAAAAGCCGTAAGCAAAAAGAAAACTAAAAAAAACATTATTCTTGTTTTGCTTGTTGTATTGGCGATAATCATAACAGGAATTGCTTCGAGCGGTAAAACTCCCAAATCAAAAACCTTCTGCCCTTCGTGCGACAGAAATTATACCGATTCTGCAAACAAAAAATCAATTAGCAGAACAAATATGTGCAAAAACTGCTACGAAAACTATAAGTCGCTCGAATGGGTGCTTGATGAATAAAAACAAGGGAACGGATTCATTTCCGTTTCCTGTTCTTTTATGTCTCCAAAAGAGAAAGATATTTATAAACCGTGTTTCTGCTCAGACCGCAGACCCTTGCGAACTCTAAAAGATTCTTATATTGCGAATTCAATATATCGTTGAAATATATTGAATTTTAATGTATAATAAACAACAGATAAGTCAAAAGAGAAAAGGGTTATATATGAAAATTATTGCTTATATTCACACGGATTTTACCTCTAAATTCGGCATTCCCCGTCAGAGCGGATTGGTTGATGAGCTTGAGGCAACAATAGTTTTTGAGCCTGAATACCGCGTCTCCGAGGCGCTCAGGGGACTTGAAGAATACTCCCATATCTGGCTTTTGTGGCAGTTTTCGGAGTGCATAGACAGGGAATGGACTCCCACCGTGCGCCCTCCGAGGCTGGGCGGCAACAAAAGGATGGGCGTTTTTGCAACCCGTTCACCGTTCAGACCAAACCCTGTGGGGCTTTCAAGCGTGAAATTACTCGGAATTGAGAAAACAGAAAAACACGGTTGTGTTCTTCATGTTTCGGGTGCGGACTTGCTTGACGGCACTCCGATTTATGACATAAAACCTTATCTGCCTTATGTTGATTCTCACCCCGAGGCAAGCAATGGGTTTGCCCTTGATGAAAAGCAGGGCAGCCTTGAGGTTGATTTCCCCGAAAATCTGCTTGAGGTGATACCTCAGAAAAAGCAGGCGGCAATTATCGCCGTGCTTGCTCAGGACCCCCGACCTGCTTATCAGGACGAGCCCGAAAGGATTTACGGAGTTGAATTTGCAGGCTTTGATGTGCGTTTCAGAGTTGCGGATGGTAAAGCGACCGTGGTTGAAGTAAATAAAAAATGATTTCCGATATAAAAATAACACCGCAGTTTGCATCAGCATTCTGCGGTGTTTTTGTTTAGTAAATATAATTTTTGGGATTCTGTGTTTCACCGTTGCGGATAACCTCAAAGTGCAGGTGAGGACCTGTTGAGTTGCCTGTTGAGCCAACCTTGCCGATAGTCTGACCGGCATCAACATAATCGCCAACCGAAACAGTGATTGAGCCTTTAATCATATGAGCATATCGTGTTTTATAGCCGTCACCGTGGTTGATAAGCACCATGTTGCCGTAGCCTGAGCTGCTTCGCTGAACAACCTCAACCCGTCCGCTCTTTGATGCAATAACGGGTGTGCCCGATGCGCCGCCGCCTGCTCTGACAAGGTCAATGCCGTTGTGCCAGCCGCTGCTTCGCCAGCCGTAAGGCGAGCTCACTCTGTGGCAGCTGGGTGCAGGCCACAAGAAGCCTGAGTCTGAAGCCTCTCCGATATAAACTCCGCCGTAGGATGTGCGTGTGCCGACTGTGACGATTTCATCAACGGGTTCGGTTATTGTTTCATATGAATAATCGGTGTCCTGCAGCACCCCGTCAATATAAATCTGAGTTTTGGTAACTCTTTCGCTGCCGTTGATACCTTTCTGAAGCACCTGTCTGTAGCCGCTGTATTTTGTGGCATCGCGTTTCTTGACGGTGTCAAACTTGATTTCCTGAACAGAAGTTGTGGTAACGATTTTTCTGATGCTGACAAGTTTTTCTTCTCCGTTGAGCAGAGATGCAAGCCTTGATGCGTCCCACATCACATCGTTATCATCGCGGTAAAGACCCTGAACATAGTCAATGTTTTCCGCAAAGCCCACAACATAGCCGTTAAGCTCGGCATCGGCTTCATAAGGCTCAAGAATGTCATAGAAAATGGTTTTTGCATCTGCCTCATTTTTGACCGCGCAGATGAATTTGCCGTCAATGTAAACTCCGCAGGCGTTTGTGAGATTGTCAACGGAATTTTCGATTATCTTGTCTGAAATTGCCTGAGCATCGTTCAGCTCGTCAATTGAAACAACGCTCAGATTGTAGTTTGCGTTGAGGTTAGGGGATGCGGCAACGGTCTGGTTAATTGTTGAGGTGTCGGAAAGTGAATATTCACTGCCGCTGAGCCTGTCCTTGACAAGGCTTTTTGCTTCAATATAAACGGATTCGTTGCTGATGTAGCCTATGCTTTGATCGTTATAGATAACCTCAAGGGCAAAGGTTGCGTTGCTCCAATAGTTGACCGTAATCAGAAGAATCATAAGCGCGCCGATGGGCAGCAAAGTGTTTGCTGCCGTCCTGAGCAGCCCGCTGTGCCTTTTGATTGCAAGCGTTACATAGTGAATAAGAACTTTCGGAAGATGTTTTGGCTTCCTGATTGCAAGTTTTATTGATTTACCTGCACGCTTGATTTCATTTCTGAAATGTGACGCTTCTCTGACAGTGCCTTGAATCTTCTTTATTGTTTTGCGTTTTGTGCTTTCCGTTGCCCGTGAAATAAAGCGGAAGAATGCGGCAAACGGCTTTTTGATTATGCCGAAAACTGCCGTGAAAATTGCTCCCAGCACGGAGCAGATTGCGTTACCGAAACTGTAGAAAAGAGCATAAAACGGATTGGATTCCTCAATATCAAAGGCTTTTGTTTCCGCTTTTTTCTTCTTTTTGATGGCTTTTTTTGGCTTTTTATCGGGTTCTTCTGCAGGGGTGGGTTTCTCCGCTTTTTCTTCGCCGCCGTTAATGATACCGTCTATTCTTTCAAGCTCTTCCTTTACGGCTTCGCGACCGTCAATTTCAGGAATAAGAGGCCTTGGTGCAGGCTTTTTCTTTTTGGGTGAGGCGTTGTTCTGAGCAGTTTCAAGCTGCTGGGTATACCTGCGCTCAATGTCCTCTTTGATAGCCTGCATTTCAAGCGCACGTCTTTCTTCGTCCCTGCGCCTGAGTTCTTCCTCTCGGCTGAGTGCCTTTTTCGGCGGTGCGGAATATAGTGCGGTCAGGTCATAAAAACCGTCTGCAATTTCATCCAGAGGTGATTTGCTCTTGCCGTTTGTATTTTCAGCGTTATTAACTTTTTTGTTTTCTTTATCCATTAAAACGCTCCGATTTTATATTATCCGCTATATTATAATAGAAAATCGGCATAATTACAAGACTTATGCCGATTAATTTATATTCAGTTCATATTGGCAAGAAATCTTTTCAGCGCATCCTGCCAATGGGGCAAACGGGAAAATCCGTTTTCATCCAGTGACTTTTTTGAAAGCCTTGAGTTCGCAGGTCTGACCGCAACGGATTTGTATTCACTGCTGTTTATGGGGTTGATTTTGGTTGATACGCCCGAATATTCCATAATTGTCTGTGCGAATTCCGCCCAACTGCAATAACCCTCGTTTGTGGCGTGATATACGCCGTATTTTTCGCTTGCAATCATTTCGCAAAGAAGCACCGCAAGGTCTTTTGTGTAAGTGGGGGAGCCGATCTGATCACAGACAACGGAAATTTCTTCTCTTTCTTTTGACAGACGGAGCATTGTCTTCACGAAATTTTTGCCGTTTTCACCGAACACCCAGGAAATTCGGACAACGAAGCTTTTGGAACAGGCGAGAGCCGCATTTTCTCCCTCAAGTTTGCTTTTTCCGTAGAAATTGCAGGGGATTTTGGGGCAGTCAACCTCAAAAGGCTCCGTGCCTTCGCCGCTGAAAACATAGTCCGTGCTGATATAAAGCAGTTTTATGCCGTGCTTTTCGCAGCTGAGGGCAAGGTTGCGTGTGCCGTCAATATTGATTTTTCCGCAAAGCTCCCTGTCTGTTTCCGCAGAGTCAACATTGGTGTATGCGGCGCAGTGGATAACACCGTCAGCACCGCTTTCCGCAATGAAATTTTCAACTTTTGCGGCATCTGTAATATCAATTTCAGGCAAATCGGCTTCAATTGCCTCTGCACCGATTTTTTTCAGCTGAGCCGCAACATCGGAGCCGAGCTGACCTTTTGCGCCCGTAACAATAATCTTCATAGCATAAAATCCTTTGATTTTTTTTATATTTTACCATATTTTATGTCCGTTAACAATATTTTTTTGAATTTTACTGTTGCATTTGCCGAATTTATGGTATTATATTAATCAGACACATCAGAAGGGGGCGGTTAAAACGGATTTCAAAAATCTTATTGACCTTCATGCACACACAGACAATTCCTTTGACGGGCATCATTCAACGATGTTTCTTGCCGAAACCGCATATATGAAAGGCCTCAGAGCGGTTGCTTTTACCGACCACCTTGAAATGGATGCTTTTCTTAAAGGCAATTTTAACCGCACGGCAATTCAATCTTTTTTTGAGGTTGCAAAGGCTCGTTCGGCGTTCAGCGGCAAGCTGATTGTCTGCGTAGGCGCGGAGCTTGGTCAGCCTGTTTATGACACGGCACTTTCCGAAAAACTGCTCAGCACGATGAAATATGATTTTATAATCGGGTCAATACACAATCTGCCCGATATGCAGGATTTTTATTATATGGATTTCAGCGATGAAAGCATTGATTATATGAAACTGCTTGAGGAATATTTTGAGTGGGAGCTGAAGCTTGCTCAGTGGGCAAAGTTTGACACTCTTGCTCACCTCACTTATCCTCTGCGTTACATTACGGGCAATTACGGAAAGCCTGTTGATATGAGCAGATTTGCGGAGATTATCGATGAAATTCTGCTTACGCTTATCAAAAACAAAAAATCTCTTGAAATCAATACCGCAGGTCTGAGGAAGCCTATAGGCGTCACATCGCCTGATGAGAGCATCGTAAGACGCTACAGGGAGCTTGGCGGAGAGTTGATTACCATCGGCTCCGATGCTCATTATGCGGAGCATCTCGGCGCGGGAATAGACAAGGGATATGAACTTGCCCTCCGATGCGGATTCAGCAATGTTGCCGTTTATCAGGACAGAACACCAACCCTTATACCCATTGAATAAAGGAGTGTGACCAAAGTGAAAATCACCGTGAACGCACCTGCGAAAATCAATCTTTTTCTGGATATCATCGGCAGACTCGATAACGGCTACCACAGCCTTTTTATGGTTATGCAGTCCGTTGGACTCAGCGATGAGGTAACTCTTGAACTTCTTGAAGAAAAGGGGATAAATCTCACTTGCTCGGACGGAAGACTGCCTACGGACGAAAAGAATATCGCCTATAAGGCGGCAAAGAAATTCTGCGAATATGCGGAGATTGAGCCGTCAGTGGGAATACATATTGAAAAGAACATTCCCTTTGCCGCAGGTCTTGCAGGAGGAAGCGCGGATGCGGCGGCGGTTATTGTGGGTCTGAATGCGTTGCTCGGAACGGATTTCACTCAGCGTGAGCTTTGCGAAATCGGTCTTAAGGTTGGCAGTGATGTGCCTTTCTGCATTGTGGGCGGCACTCAGCTTTCCCAAAGTACGGGCGGAGTGCTTTCGCCTCTCAAGGAGCTCAAGGAATGTTTTATCGTTCTTGCCAAACCCGAAGCAGGAGTTTCAACCGCCGAGGCATATGCCGCTGCGGACAGTGCTCATCTTTACCGACCTGACAGCATGCGTATGCTTGATGCCTGCGAAAAAGGCGATTTTGATGGCATATGCAAATATGCGGGCAATGTTTTTGAGCAGGTTATCGAAGTGCCCGAAAGGGTTGAGTTCAAGCGCATTATGAGAGAAAACGGAGCCTCGCTGTGCCAGATGAGCGGAAGCGGTCCCACTGTTTTCGGACTTTTTGAAAAGGAAGCAGATGCAGTAAAATGCGCGGATGAGCTGAAAAAAATCTGCCCCAATGTTTTTGTTACAAATCCCGTTCCTCACGGAGCAATAACGGAATAATAAAAAAAGAAAAGACTGTTTCACCAATCGGTGAAGCAGTCTTCTTTATTTGTCTTGTTATGAACGCCAGAGGTTGGATAATTCCGCATATAAATCCTTTTCGGGTTTTTTGTGAAGTCTTATCCACGGATTTATTCCCATTGCTTTTGCGCGAAGCTCAATGGTTTCCGCTTTGTCAATTTCTGTTCCTGCAAGAACTGCGCGGACATATTTTCCGCCGAAGTGGCTTGCGACAACGGAAAGCTTGAAAAGCTCGTTGATGTCGCAGGAGCCGTTTTTGCAGGAAATGAAGACAGGCATAAGACCTTTCATGAGAATGAGGTCAATTTCATTTTCAACATCTGAACCTGTGCCGGGGTGGATTTCTCCGTCCCAGTCGATGAAAACGCCGCTCAGAATGTCGGTGTATACGGGATTGCCGTTATCGTCTTTCAGCTCCGAAGCGCAGATTGCAAGGAACAGTTCAAAAACCTGACCTGCTTTGGACAGGCATTTTTTTATCTGATCATTCTTGAACCTGAAGCTGAAGCCGTTGCTGTCTGACCTGAAATCGTCAAGAACGCCTTTACGGGCAAGCTCTTTGTAAAGATCGGAATCGATTTTTTTGTTTTCGGTCATTCGGGAACACGCGGTGTCCGCTTCTTTGAAGTCAATGCGGATATCGAAGCTTGCGGGGTCAGGCTGAATTGCAATCATCTTGCTCAGAAGAGCCAGCTGAGTGTTCCATTCGTGGGGGTTCCTTTTGCAGATTGACCACATAATATAAACATCGTCAACAAAATCCCTGTTGAAATCCCATTTGTATGTACCGTTGGATTTTTCTTCCGTATAAATTACTCTGCCGCCGTTTATTGCCACAAGCTCTTCAACCGTGAGTTCAAAGGGAGAGTGTGCGCAGAGCTTGCCGTCCGAGTCGCAATCCGTCATTGTGTTGTTGGTGATGCTGAAACGGTGGAGCTGAATTCTGTCGGCATTGTCCGCATAAACAACACCGATTGCCACAAGAGCAAGGTCATCGCCGCCGCTCAGGTCGATAACGCAGTCGTCATCATCCTCAATTATCTGTTCGAGGGTGTCCACAATTGACATGATGCTGTTTCGGTTGATTGCTCTTGAATCAAATACCGTGTTTATTCCGCGGGCAAGTGCAATCTTCTCGTATGATTTGATTATTTTATCGATTTTCTTTTTGTTATCACCAAGAAAAATAACTTTGTCGGGGGTGCAAAGAAGAGTGCTGATGATATTTTCAACATGGGATTCACGCTCAAAAAATTCAACTACCGTCATTTAACCGTTGCCTTTCTTCCTGAATCTGATAAGTCCGATTGTGATTGATGCGAGGTTCAGAACCTCTGTCGCAATGCCTGAGTAGGATGAGCAAATTATATTATAGATAAGCCACATTGCGGAGGTGGGCATATTCAGAGCCCTGAGCTGCTGAGTTTTGGGACTCCAGTTTACAAATGATGTTATCATCATTGCAGCCATGGGGAGCAATGAAGCGGGACTTGTGTATGTTGCAATGCCGCCGAAACACGCAAGAACTGCGAATATTACGGGGCAGGCGATGTGGTCAACCGCCTTTGATCTGCCTCTGAATGCATATGCAATACTTCGTGTGAAGCCGACCACATTGCCGATCATTCCTTCGTATGCGCCGAGCATGAGATACTGCACGGCGAAAAGGACACCTGAGCAAGCCTGAATTGCAACAATGCGCCTGTGGGTGCGCTGCTGAAACGATAAAAGCAGCAGCGCCGCCGCAACAAAGCCGATAAGCTGTGAAATGATAAATACTGTGTCTTTGCCTGAAAAATAATCTTTTATGATTTCCATGAATATCCTCAATCGGTTTCTTCTGTTTTTTCTTCGGGTTCGTCAAGCTGAAGAACTTCTTCGGGAATTTCTTCGGGTTCTGCCGAACACCCTGTCACTTCTTTCTCTTCGGGAATATAAGGCATTGGAGGTGTGTAATCGGGAACAAGGCACATTCTTCTTCTGATTCTTGCAAAGTGGAGTGCCGCCGCAATAAGCGCAATGACCGTAAACACGGTAACACCCGCGCCGATTATAAGTCCGTCAGGCATAAAGCTGATTTCAACGGTATGCTCGCCCGCGCCGATGTTGAAGCAAAGGTAAGCTTCGTTGAGGTTAACATAATCCTCCTCGGCAATTTCCTTGCCGTCTATTTTTACAGTCCAACCCGAATCATAGGGAATTGAAGTGTAGAAAAGGCAGTCCTCGTCAATGCTTACGGTGCCTGTAATCTTTGTTTCTTCAAATGAGGTCACATTGAGCTGACGGCTTTTGAGAACTTCGTAGCCTTTATTGAGAGCATCTTCGTTCACATAGTAGGGATAGAAGTCAATGTATCCGTATTCGGAATCCTCAATTTTGATGTTGACTTTCACAACCTCTTCGGGTGTAACGATTCCCAGGTCATAAATGTAAGGCTCGTCTGTGCGCTGAGTCACTTCAATGTCGTTGTTTGTGATTAAAATGCTTTCAAAATCTCTTGAATTCACATAGAGGAAGCAGTGCTTTTCTTCGGGTGAAGAAAGGATGAATGTGAGTTCACCTTCGCCGTCACCTGTTTTTGTGTAATAAATATCGCCTGTTTCAAGACCTGATGTTATTTCGTCCATGTTGTAGTAAATAACTTCATCAATATTCATCATGCCGAAAACATCGGAAACGCCTGTTGAATATTCAAACCAGTCGCTCTGAACGGTGAAAGGATTTGTGAGGTCGGAATACCAGTCTGTCACATCGCTGTTCACGCCGAAACCGATTGGCAGGTAATATTTGTTTTCAAATGCCGTGAACTTGCCTCTTGTCATCAGTTCATTGTAATAGTCGCTTTCGGGAACAACATCCTCGTTGTTGTCAACAATATATCTGAGTGAATGCATCATATTGTAAACGGGAGTCTGCAGATGGTAGGTGTAACTGTTGATATAGTTGCCGTAAAGACCGAGGTCGCTCTGGGTGTTTGCCATTTTTTCATATGCCATTGAGGTGAAGGTTGAAACGCCGTTGTAGCCGTACCATGCGGGATCCATTCTTGCTCTGTTGTAGGTAAGATCCATTCGGTACATTTCGTTGCCTTCAAGCTTGTCAAGCTCCGCTTTGAGGTCACGGAAATCGCTGTAGTCGCCTGCATAGTTTGACTTGGGCTGATCCATACTGTATCGGTCTGTGTTTGCGCATGCCATTTCGCCGACAACACAGCAGAGAAGAAGAACGGCAACTGCGGACTGCTGATACTTCTTGTCTTTCATAAGAGCAAAGACAAGGCAGTAGGTAACAACAAAAATCAGGCTGATTAATACTGTGATTTCCTCAACATTCTTTGAACCGATTTCCTGAATGAGGATGATTGCGCCCACAACTCCCATTCCTGCGCCGAGAATGGCTCTGCCGCTGAATTCGTTGAGCCTTGTGAATGCTTTGTATGCAATAACAAGCAGGATGAACGAATACATAAATGACCAGCGGTAGGGCAGGTCGTTGGGGTAGTGGAAACCGTGCCAGATATAGTTGAGAACATTGATGTTGAAGCTGAAATAAAGCAGACCCAGCAGACCCACATGAGCCACTTTTTCCTTGAGGGGAACGGATTTTGTGAAAAGATAAAGAGGAACAAGAATCACCGTTGCAATGCCGCAGTAAACATTGGGAAGAACATCTTCGCCGCTGCTTCTGATTG
Source organism: uncultured Clostridia bacterium (assembly GCA_937919155.1). Lineage (GTDB taxonomy): Bacteria > Bacillota > Clostridia > Oscillospirales > Acutalibacteraceae > CAG-177. The sequence goes on along the minus strand of CALFPM010000061.1, from coordinate 1,129 downwards.
TGGGGTCAACGCTTGCAAGGTGATTTGCAAGGAAATCAAAAATCGAGAAATATGATTTGTAGAAATCGGGGAATGTGCCTGATGTTGCGGAGCAGTTTTTGAGAATAAATACCGTGGGAATGAGCGCAAATGCGGCAATTCCTGCGGCGGCAACGCTTGCAAATGCAAAGGTGAATCCGCTTCTGAGGAAAATGCTTCCCTTGATTTTATTGCCGAGGGTGTAGACCTTTTCGCCCTTATCGTTAAGAGTGTAAGGTATTCTCGGGTCAATTGACGGGTTCTGGCTGCCGAAATAATAAACAAGGAAATAAATGACCGAGAATATGCAGGTCATGAATCCCATATAATAGCTTGAAAGCAGGGTGAGGGCAAGAAATGCAATGTAAACCCTTGCGTTTCTGCGGTTGATGATGTTCTCAATTCCGAGGATAACAAGGGGGAAATAAACCATTGCATCAATCCACATTACATTCCAGTAATAGGCAATGAAATAGCCGCACATTGAATAGAGAACGCCGAATGCTGCAGTTGTGAAATCGTGCCTGTTCTGTGATTTCTTCAGATAGAATGTGAACGATGCGGCGGCAAGAGCGGCTTTGGCGATAATCATGCCTGCGATTGCCTCGGGCATATTTTCGTGTCCCAGCAGAAGCATAATTATCATGCTCGGGCTGGAAAGATAGTTGAAGAAGTTGCCGAGGAAAGGCGAACCAAGACCTGTCTGCCATGAGTAGAGCAGACTTTTCATGTTTGTGAGTCTGTCATAAAGCTCTGCAAACAGAGGTCCGTACTGATGATAAAGGTCCATTCGGAGAATTGTGGTTTCGCCGAAAGGAAAAAGGCTGTAGCAATAGTAAACAAGCATCATAACGCCGATGGTGCAGCCGCAGGCAAGCCAGCAATAGCTGTTGTCGGCAAAAATCCGCTTTAAAAATGAATTCTTTTTGTCGGGTCTTGTCATAAAAATTTCCTCCGGAAGAAATTACTGCCATTATAATATAACATAATAAAACGCTTATTTCAAGTGAACAATCTGTAAATCCGTTCTACATTCGGACAAGGACACATATAATCTAGAGTAAAATGACTTGAACTAAATACGCCGTAAAGGTCGGATTTCCGACCCATC
>CALFPM010000060.1 GCA_937919155.1 uncultured Clostridia bacterium | reverse complement strand
AAGTCAAAGGGCAATGTTGTTGACCCCGTTATCCTCGCAGAGAGATACGGCGTTGACGCACTCCGTTATTATCTTCTCAGAGAAATTGCTTTCGGCTCAGACGGTATTTTCTCAAACGAGAATCTTATCAACAGAATCAATTCCGACCTTGCAAATGACCTTGGCAATCTTGTTTCAAGAACAGTTGCAATGGTCCAGAAATATTTCGGCGGAACAATTCCCGCTGACCGTGAAGCAGGCGAATTTGATGCAGACCTCAAGGCACTTGCAGAGTCAACAAAGGCTGATGCAGAGGCAGACCTTGACAAGCTCAATTTCTCCGTTGCTCTCACAAATATCTGGAAGTTCGTTTCAAGAACAAACAAGTACATTGACGAAACCGCACCCTGGGCACTTGCAAAGGATGAGGCAAAGCAGGCAAGGCTTGCCGAGGTTATGTATAACCTTTGCGAAAGCATCAGAATCATTTCAATTCTCATTGCTCCCTTTATGCCCGAAACCTCTGCAAAAATCAGAGCGCAGCTCGGTGTTGCAGAAACCTTTGAGTGGGAAGAAAGCGGCGTATTCGGCAAGGAAGCAACCTACACCGTTGTTAAGGGAGATATCATCTTCCCCAGAATCGACCTTGAAAAGGAGCTTGCAGAGCTTGAGGCGGCAAAGGCTGCGGCAGAGCCTGTAAATCCCCTTAAGGAGGAAATTCAGGGCATTGCAAAAATCGGCATCGATGATTTTGCAAAGGTTGACCTGAGAGTTGCAAAGATTACTGCTTGTGAGCCTGTCAAAAAGGCAAAGAAACTCCTTAAGCTTACCCTTGATGACGGCACAGGTGACCCCAGAACCGTTGCATCGGGTATTGCGCTTTACTATAAGCCCGAGGAGCTTATCGGCAAGAGCATTATCCTTGTTTCAAACCTCAAGCCCGTAACTCTTTGCGGCGTTGAGAGCCACGGAATGATTGTTGCTGCCGATGCAGGCGAGGATGTAAAGGTTATCTTTGTTGACGGAGTTCCTGCAGGAAGCAAGGTAAGATAAACTATGAACAATATCTTTGACAGTCACGCACATTACGACAGCGAAGCCTTTGATGCTGACCGAAAAGAGCTTTTAAGCGCCCTGCCCCTGCAGGGCGTTTGCGGCATTGTCAATTGCGGCAGCGATATGGCATCGTCCCTCAAAAGCCTTGAGCTTGCGGATGAATTTGAGTTTGTTTATGCGGCGTGCGGAATCCATCCCCACGAAGCGGAGGGCTGTAAGGACGGTTATCTTTCCGTGCTGAAAAAGCTTTGCAGTGAGGCAAAATGCGTTGCTGTTGGCGAAATCGGACTTGATTATCACTATGATTTTTCTCCCCGTGACATTCAGCAAAAGGTTTTTGAAGACCAGCTTGCCCTTGCAAAAGAATTGGACTTGCCCGTGATTATTCACGACAGAGAGGCTCACGAGGACACTCTCAACCTGCTGAAAAAGTACAAGCCCCGTGGCGTTGTCCATTGCTTTTCAGGTTCTGTTGAAATGGCAAAGGAAATCGTGAAGCTGGGTATGTATATCGGCCTCGGCGGCGCGGTTACATTCAAGAATGCACGCAAACCCCGCGAGGTTGCGGAATATGTGCCCTCTGATATGCTTCTCATCGAAACGGATTGTCCCTATATGACACCCGTGCCTTTCAGAGGCAAGCGTTGCGATTCATCGTTTATTCCCTACACGGCAGAGGTTATTGCCGAGGCAAGGGGAGTTACTCCGCAGGAAATTCTTGACCTCACAAGGGTTAATGCAAATAAACTTTTCGGATTGGAGCTTTAATTATGTTTTTACACGAAAAAACCTATGATATAGACGAGCTTGCAAGGCATAATCTTCATATCCACACCCGTTTTTCAGGCTGTGCAAAGCCTGAAATGAAACCTGTGGATATCATAAAGACTGCCGAGGCTGCAGGCCTTGAAATGATAGCTATGACCGACCATAACTACATAGACAGGCAGAATGCGGTTGCCCAGCAGAGATACGACATTCTCCGCGAAATCAAGGATCTTGAAACAAATGTAAAGGTTTATATCGGTGCGGAACTTTCGGCTTACGGCATCGGCAAGTTTGCGGATGACATTGCCTGCGATAACTCGCTGGATTACAGACTTTACACAACCAACCACTTCCACATCAAATGTTGGGAGCATCCCGAAAACAAAACTCCCCGAGGTTATGTTGAGCATATGCTCGCCATTGTTGACGGTGTTATCGAAAGCGGCAGAGTTGACTGCTTTGCCCATCCCTTTATGTCGGGTTATATCCACGCCTTTGATGATTTCAAGGATGTTACAAGAGCTTATACAGACAACGATCTTGGTGACATAATGGCAAAGGCAAATGCCCGTGAAATTGCCTGGGAAATCAATGTGCCTGCGGTCAGGAAAGACCCCGATTTCCACCGCCGTTATTTCAATATCGGCAGGGAGGTCGGAGTAACATTCAATATGGGTACGGATGCCCATTTGCTTTGCAACATTGACCCCAAACAGTTTGCCGATGAACTGAAAAAAATGCTCTATTAACAGAAAAAGGGTAGCCATGATAGCTACCCTTAATTTTATTTTTTTTTTTTGGTTTTATCTGCCTCAACCTCAAGCTCATCTTTTTTCTTGAGTCTGACCTTAACAAGATAAGCCAGAAGATTATAGATAACCGAGCAGAGGGGAACGCTGAGCAGGATTCCGGGCACACCGCCGATGGTGCCGCCCACCGTGACCGCAACAAGCACCCAGATGCCGGGCAGACCAACTGATTTGCCCACAACCTTGGGATAAATGAGGTTGCCCTCAAGCTGCTGAAGAATAACTATGAAAACAACAAACCATAGTGCTTTCATGGGGTTGTCGAAAAGTATCAGCAGTGCGCCGAATGCAGTTCCGATGAATGCGCCGAAAACGGGGATAAGCGCCGTGAAACCAACAAGCACGGAAATCACGCCTGCATAGGGCATTTTGAAAATAAGCATGCCTATGAAGCAGAGAACGCCGATTATGACCGCTTCCGTCAGCTGACCCGTAATGAAGCTGGTGAATGTTCTGTCTGCAATTTCAACAAGGTTAACAAGGCGGTCAACATCGTTCTTTCTGGGCAGAAATGCGCGGAGCAGTCTTTTCATCTGTTCGCTGAGTTTTTCTTTCTGTGCCAGCAGATAAAGGCTGAACGCAACCGCAACGATGAGATTCACAATGCCTGAAAGAATTGAGCCTGTGAAATTGATTGTTTTGTCAACAATGCCGCTGTTGTTGATGAAGTTTTTGAGTGTGTCAAGCAGCTTGCCTGTGTTGAAACTCATTTCGGGCAGTGCCACGCCGTGGCTTTCTGCAAAAGCAATCAGCTTTCCTGCCCAGATTTCAACCTGCTCCGCATACCTCGGAACGGATTTGACAAGTGTCTGCAGAGCGTTTGCAAATTCGGGAATAATCATAAACACCAATGCAAAAAGCAGGCCGATGATTATGAGCGTGCTGAGTGCAAGGCAAACGGGGCGTCTTGCTTTTGCGCGCTTTTTCTCATTGCATTTTCCGAAGATTTTGTCAAAAAGCTTCTCCAGCGGACGCATAAGCACATTTACCACAAATGCAAGGCAGAAACCCGTCAGGAACGGGGAGATAAGCGAGAAAAATCCGCTCACAATGCCAGAAATTTTCTCGGGATTGTTCACTCCCCACGCCAGCAGAATGATGATTGCCGCCGCACCGATGATATATCGGAATGTGTTTTTGTTGAATTCAAAAACCAGCTTGCCGCTGTCTTTTTTTGGCTTTTTTTGCGGAGCCTCAACGCCGCCGTCCTCGGGAATTACGCTTGCAATAAGCTCTTTCGAAGTAGGCTCGGCAGGCTGAATATTGTTGTTTTCCATTTTGTTCGTCCCTTAAAAAATTATGCTTTGGCGGAAATATCCTTTTTCTTCATAAAGATAACGCCGATAATCATGATGATTGCAAAGATGATCAGGTAGCCGGGGATTTCGCCTGCGTGAGCCTTGACCGATGCAATAACCATGAAGATGCTGCCTGCAACTGAAAGCAGAGGAGCAACAAAACGCTGAACGCCTTTGAAATCCTTGTTTGTCATCATCTTGAAGAAGATGGGGATATAGAAAGGATAGATTGTGACGATGGGAAGCTCTGTGGGGTCAAATGCAAACATACCGAGCTTGTCGCTGAATGAGCTGAATGATGCGCAGTAGAAGTAGAAGAGCCATGCAGCACAGAGAAGAAGACCGAATACTGCGGAGTTTGCAGGCATATTTGTGTTTTTGTCAACATCTGCAAAAACCTTGGGTGAGGGGCCTCTGCCTCTGGTTGAGAGGGAGTAAAGACCTCTTGTGCAGCCCAGCATAAGACCGTTGAGAGTGCCGAGGCAGGAAATGATAACGAAAACGAAAATGCCTGTGCCCATGATGTTGCCGAATACGTTTGCAAAAGCAACCTTTGCGCCTGTCATGCCGTTAACGAGCATTGTTTCGTTGTCAACTGCGCCTGCAAGACCGATGTAGTAGAATACATAAATAGCAACGATGATGATTGCGCCGATAACAAGAGCTCTGGGAAGATTTTTCTTCGCATCCTTGATTTCGGCATTGATTGATGTTGCAATAATCCAGCCTTCATATGCAAAAACGGTTGCGCAGACTGCGCTGAAAATAGCGTCAAAGCTTGATGCAGGGGGAGCGATGTTGTTTTCAACAAAAACAGAGGGGTCAACAATCTCGGTAAAGTTCTTTACGATATTGCCGTTGATGGCGCCGTAGATTGTGCCGACAACTGCCATAAGAAGCAGGGGAACAAGCTTTACGAATGTTGTTGAAACCTGGAATTTGCCTGCAATGATGGGCGAAAGAGCGTTCATTGCATAGCTGCCGACAAGATAGAAGCAGGCAAGTGCAAAGCAAAGACCGCTTGTTTCGGGGTTTTCCTGATTGAAAACAATAAGAGTGAATCTTGCGGAAAGCCATGCAAGAGCCATTGTGAGTGTGGGATAATAAATAGTAGTAAGGAACCAGCCTGCAAGGTAGGCGTATTTTTCGCCGACTGCGGCTTCGGCGTAGTCAACAACGCCGTTAACCTTTTCATATTTTGTTGCCATGATGGAGAATGTGTATGCGCAGATAATCATGATGATGCCGCCGATAACCCATGCAAGGATACCGAGTTTGAGGTTACCGCCCGTAACCTGAAGGATTTTTTCTGCTTTGAAGAAAACGCCGCTGCCGACAACGATGCCGACAACCATACAGATTGCGGTGAGCAAGCCGTATTTTTTCTTGAGTTCTGTTGCCATAGGATTACCTCCTAATATATAAAGTTATAAAAATTTTACAATTTTATTTAGGGAATGTCAATCTTTTTATTCAATATTATTGTATAATTACTCAAATATCTTGCGATGCTTGCCTAATCGGTCAGAATGTGATATAATGTCAAAAAATCTTTTCGGAGGATTTTATGGTCAAGAGAATTGTTTCATTAATCGGCGCGGTGCTGATTGCATTCAGCATAACCGCCTGCAAGAAAATAGAGAGCGGCACATCTCACGGTAATAATGATGCCCCCTCATCAACTCAGAAAGTCACAAGAATTGCCAATAATTTCAAGGATGTTTTGCCAAAGTTTGATTTTGACGGCGAGATTTCTGAGAATTACAAAGAGGGTCTGAGCTATTCGTTCAGCGCAAAGTGTTCGAAAAACAAGTTCAGAAAGTATGTTGATAAGGTGAAAAAAGCGGGATTTGAGTCAAGGGCATCCGAGGGAGAGGGCTATTATGCCGCTTACAGTGATGAGGGCTTTTACACGGAAATCACCCTTGTCAACGAAAATATAACCGTTTTCATCAAAAGAAAATAAAAAAATACGGCTTGCACGGGCGGGAAACCTGTGCAAGCCATTTTTTATTCAGAGAATTATGCATATCAATCCGCTGCATCCCTCGTTGATAACTCTTTCAAGGGTTTCGCGCAGCTTGAGCCTTGCGTCTGAGGGCATGCGGTAAAGCTTATTGTGCAGACCTTCGTTCACAAGTCTGTGCAGAGAAGTGCCGAAAATGTTGGACTGCCAGATCATTGAGGGGTTTTCTTCAAATTCCTTGAGCAGATATTTTATCAGTTCCTCGGATTGGCTTTCGGAGCCGACTATGGGCGCAACTTCCGTCTGAATATCCGCTTTCATAATGTGGAGCGAGGGTGCGCTTGCTTTGAGGCGTACGCCGTATCTGCCGCCCTGCTTCATTATTTCAGGCTCTTCAAGGGTCAGGTCATCAACATCGGGAAGCACAATGCCGTAGCCTGTGGCTTCAACTTCGTCAAGGGCATCCTGAATTCGTTTGTAACCGCTCTGAGCCTGAGAAAGCTCTTTCATTTTTTTCATAAGCTGTTGTTCGCTGTCAACAGAAATTCCCGTTTCCTCTTCAAGCACTTTGAAGAAAAGCGAGGGATTGAGGCTGACGGTTATTTTTGCGCTTCCGTCCGAAAGGTCAATGTTCTGAACCGAGGATGTGCTTACATGGTCCGATTCGGCAATTCGGCTTGCAAAGCCGTTCACATCGCGGACTCTTCTGAGTGCGGAGGCAAGGGAAGAAATTCTGCCGAAAATATCCGAGCGGAGCCAGTGCTCTTTCGCAAGGGAGGTTATCCACGCAGGCAGGTCGATTTTCACTTCCTTGACGGGGAATTCAAACAGAATCTGCGACAGAATGTTGCTGATTTCTTCGCGGTCAAGCTCCAGACAGTTAACGGGCACAACGGGCACACCGTAGCTTTCCGTCAGCTCTGCGGCGAGATTCACGGAATCTGCCGACAATGGATTTTTGCAGTTGAGAAGCACAATGAACGGCTTGTTCAGCGCCTGAAGTTCGCGGATAACTCTTTTTTCCGCATCCGCATATTCGGAACGGGGAATTTCGCTGATTGAGCCGTCAGTCGTGATGACAAGACCGATGGTGGAATGCTCGGAAATTACCTTTTGTGTGCCGATTTCCGCCGCCATATTAAACGGAATTTCCTCGTCATACCAAGGAGTTTTCACCATTCTCGGTGCTTCATCCTCAATGTAACCCAGCGCAGAGGGGACAATGTAACCAACGCAGTCAATCATCCGCACTTTCATTTTTGAGTTTGACGGCAGATTTATTTCCGCCGCTTCATCGGGAATGAATTTCGGCTCCGTGGTCATGATTGTTCTGCCTGCCGAGGATTGGGGCAGCTCATCCGTTGTTCTTTCCCTGCGGTGTTCATCGCTGATGTTGGGGATTACAAGGGATTCCATGAATTTTTTGATGAATGTGGATTTGCCCGTTCTGACGGGACCCACAACGCCGATGTAAATGTCACCGCCCGTGCGCGCGGCAATGTTGCTGTAAATGCTGTTGTTTGCCATTTCAAGTCCTCCGAATTCACATTTATTGCTTTCCGTAAAATGTATGCAGAATCGGGACAATGTATGTTATTTTTTTAGCAAAGCAAAAATTAAACCCGTGCCTGAGAAAAAACTCAGACACGGGCGAATTAATCATCTGCCGTATTCATCAATGCGTTTCCAGTTGATTTCAATCGGTTCCGCGTTGCTTTCAAGTTCTTGTTTCTTTCGATTATATTCTTCCTCGGAGATATAGATATCATCGCCTAACGGAGTTTCGTTATATGCGTATTGTCCATCGTCTAAAACAATCAGAGTTTCCTTGAAAGTTGTCTTATCATCGCTGAAAGAAAGGTAAAGAGAACAGTTGTATTTTTCAGCACCGCAAGTTTTTTTGAAAACTCCGTTTGACAGAATTGAAGTGTCCAAATAGCTTTCGTTTAACCACCAGTTAAATAGGTCGTGCTCTATAAGGTTACCATCCTTAAGTGTATAAATGGTGTTAATCATTATTTTTTTGGGGGGATCGGGGTCTTCAATATCACCACCGATTCTTTTCTGGTCTCCAAGTATCAACTCATCAACACCATTCCCGTCAATATCATATAAGAAATAGTAACAATTAAGTGAGTGTTTATCGAATTCAGAGAAGTGTTCGACACCTTCGGCTTTTTGAGCTTCGTAGATTTTTTCATACCTTTCTTTTATGAAAACAGAATACGGGTCATCGGGATTTGTGGGTATTTCAATAGTTGTCGGTTCGGCATGCGTTGTTTCAGCAAAGTTGATTGGTAAATTTTGCTGCGTAGGTTCTTCTGTTGAAGTGTTTTGTGTTGATGTTATATTTTTATCTTCGTTTTTATTACACGAGCATAATAAAAGAATAAAAAGAATACAAAGAAATAAGGCTGATAATTTTTTCATTACAGTCCCTCCTACATTGAATTATTGTTTTGATATGTTATTAGCTGTATAAATTCCGCCGTCTTTTGTCGTCCCTTCAAATGTTGTGAACCACAAACAAAAACTATGCAAATACGGCACAACAAAGAGTTGTGCCGTAAATTATTTTTTATCAAAACGATTCTTTTATCAGTTCAAATATTGAAATCACGATGATATCCTCATCTCTGCGTGTTTCAACGGGCAAATCACTGCTTGCAGGCTTGAGTTCATCGTCTGCGGTGAGCATCATGAACTGCGGATAATTCTTGTTTGAGCGGACTGTGGGCTGACCTTTATAATTGATTGCCCAGTTGATGAATGTGAGATATTCATCGCCAAAATCCGCGTGTCCGCTGTCTCTTATATACCATGTATATTCTGGGAACGAACCTGTTGATGCATCGATAATTCCGTCAGGTGAAAGGTGGTTGTGGCCGCAGCTTCTCTTTGCCTGTCTGTAGCTTTTGCCCAATGTGCCCTCAACGGGTGCGCAGGTTGCGCCGAGAGACATGTATTTTGTGTCAATCAGCAAATCAGACTGACCTGCCTCGGAAACTGTGACGGGAATTGATGAAATATTGTAACCTGAGGTGATGATAACACCTGCGCCGTTTGCTTTTGCCTGCTTGAGGAGTTTTTCGGTTTTTGCCTGAACATTGTAGCGGTAATAGTCAAGCTTTTCAATAAGCTTATCGTATTTCTTATCATCGCCGAACATCACTTCTTTGGCTTCTTCATAGTATTCGGCAGGCACGAATGACCACAGACCGGGCATTGTGCCGAAAATATCAATCAGACATTCGTCAAAAACTCTGTCAAGCTGAGAATCAAGGAATTTCTGAACATAATTGAGAACAAGGTCAACAACGCCGTAGCTGTTGATGAGAGAAACAACTGCGCCGATGAGCTGATTTTTTGCGCCCTCATAGCCCATAATGCCTTTGAGATATGTTTCAAGAGCATCGCCCTTGCCTGAGATTGAAATCTTCTCGGTGAAAAGTGCACCGACAAGTGAAAGACCCTGATATGCAGGGGAGAGGCAGACGATTTTATCAATGTTTTTGCTTCCGTAAAGAGCAAGGTAAGAGGTCAGGATTGTGTTGCCCTGGCTGTGGCAGGTGAATGAAATTTTGCTGTGACCCGTTGTTGCTTTTACTTCGTTCACAAAGTTTCTCAGAAGCTTTGCGTTGTCGAGAGGAGAAAGACGCCAGTCATAAAGGAAAGTGAAATATCTGTCGTCAAGGTCTTCCGTGGGGAGAGTGTGCGCAATTTTGTGCAAATCTTCTTCAATGCCGTCAAACTCAACGCCTGAATTTGCAGGAGCCGAGCCATCGGGGTTGCAGGCAGCTGCACCAAGCATTTTCTGAGCGCCTTTTATTGCGAAAGTGCCGAAAATCTTTTCGTTACCCATGAGCAGACCGCCCGTAACAGCGACAAGCAGGTCGGGCACTGCGGCGGCAATTGCATTGCCTGCAGGCGGAAAAACCGAAACGGGTTCATCCTTGTCAAGGTCATTGTAGATAGGTTCACCGAAGCCGGGAATATAAATAACGGGTGTGTGACCGCACTTGCAGTTCTTTGCCGCAAAAGCAGGTGTGCAGATACCGAGCATAATCACAACAGTGAGGATAATGCTGACAAATCTTTTCATTTTCATATTTCCTTTCTATGGCTTATTGGAAAAGAATGCTGATTGCAAAAAGTGTCTGAGCAGGGAAATAAGTGTATGCAACCAGTTGGTCAGTGTGGGGAAGAATGGGTTTGCCGAACATCAGGGAAGCGAGGCATCCGTCCGATGCAAGGAAGAGAGTTCCTGCACCTGCAAGGCAGATTCCGTAGGCCGTGTTGCCCTCTGCCAGAGCGGCGGCACCTCTCGTGACCGCAATCATGAACGAAGCCACAAGAATGAGGCAATAGGGGATAAGCGCTTTGTCCTTGCCGATGAATTTGATTTTGTTGACGGCAATGTGCGCCGCGGAAATCACTCCCAGAATCAGCAGACCGATAAGCATATGCTTTCCGTAGCCTGCAAGTGAGGGTGTGCGGTTGAGCACAAATGTGTAAATGTATATCAGATGGCATACGGAAAAACATACCACGCCGACATAAAAAGTTTTGCCGTTTTTCCAATCAAGAAAAAAGTCGCCTGCAGCCGCAAAAAGCAGTGCGGAAATCATCAACGCGGTGTATTGCGTAAAGCTTCCGTAAGAAAGCGCGGCAAAAACGGCTGTGATGACAAAAAGTGCGGAGCAAACCATTTTGGCAGGCAGATGATTTTTTCTGCAAGCAGGAATTGCAAAGGAAAGAATCATTGCTTTTATTTCAAGACCTGCCGTAATGTACATTGCAACGGTGAAAAATTCCATAAAATCCCCTCCGTCAGTCAGCGTATTCCGCTGCTTTTGCAGTTGCCAGCTTGTCGCAGCGTTCGTTTTCGGGGTGACCTGCGTGACCTTTGACCCAGACAATTTTATATTCGTGCTTGCGTATTTCCGTTATAAGCTCCTGCCACAGTTCGGGGTTGAGAACGGGTTTTTTATCCGCTTTTTTCCAGCCGTTTTTCATCCAGTTCCATATCCAGCCCTGCAGAAAAGCATCGGCAACATATTTGGAATCGGTGTAAATGGTGACATCGCATTTCTGATTCAGTTTTTTGAGAGCCTCAATAACGGCGGTCAGCTCCATTCTGTTGTTGGTTGTGGGGTTTTCTCCGCCGCTGAGCTCCATTTCGCGGGTTCCGTAGCGCAATATTGCGCCCCATCCGCCGGGACCGGGGTTGCCTGAACAGGCACCGTCTGTGAATATATCAACTTTCTTAAGTTCTGACATAAATATCTCCGAAAATAATATGATTTAAAATTATAGCATCATTTACGCCGATAAACAATAGAAAAGAGGGTTATTTTAAAAATATTTTGCCAATAATAAACGCAACGGAAGGAAGATGTTTTATGAAAGCGGTTATTATGGCAGGAGGCGAGGGCAGAAGGCTCCGACCTCTGACCTGCACATTGCCCAAGCCAATGGCAAAAATACTCGGCAAACCCATAATCGAATATATTTTTGACCTGCTCTGCGCAGGGGGAGTGACACGGGCGGCGGTGACCCTCGGTTACCTGCCTCATATGATTGAAAATCGGTATGAAAACGGCTACAAAAATCTTGCGCTTGATTTTGTGAGGGAGGATGAACCTCTCGGCACGGCAGGGAGCGTCAGAAATGCCGCGATGGGGTTTGACGAGCCTTTTTTTGTTGTCAGCGGCGATGCTCTGTGCAACTTTGACCTGAAGAAAATAATGGCTTATCACAAGGCAAGCGGCGCAAAAGTGACGGTTGTTGCAACAAGCGAATCCGACCCGCGGGAATACGGAATCATTAAGGTTGACAAGGAAAACAGGGTGGTCGGTTTTGTTGAAAAACCCTCCTGGAATCAGGCGGTGAGCAACCTTGCAAACACGGGCGTTTATGTTATAAATCCCGAGTGTCTGGAGCTTATTCCAAAGGACAGACCTTATGATTTTGCGGCGGATTTATTCAAAGAAATGCTTGAAAAAAATATGCCGATTTATTGCTATCACACAGAGGATTATTGGTGCGATGTGGGCAATGTTGAGGCTTATCTCAGGTGCCAGAGAGATGCCTTTGACGGCAGAATAAAGCCTGTTTCGGGAGAAACGGCAAAGGATATTTACACTGAAAAAGACCTGCCTCGCGGTGATTACAGCATTATTCCGCCTGTCTATATCGGAAAGGACACGGAGATTGGTGACGGTGCGGTTATCGGGCCCTATGCCGTTGTTGACAGCGGCTGCAGTATCGGCGCAAATGCGAGGATAAGGTATTCCGTTGTGTATGAAAACTGCTGCCTTGCCGCCAATACGGCGGTTACGGGTGCTCTTGTCTGCTCGGGTGCGGCGCTCAGAAGCAGATGCTCAATGTTTGAAAACAGCGTTGCAGGCTCGGGGTGCGTAATCGGTGAGGATGCCTGTGTGAAGCCTGAGGTGTGCATCTGGCCGGGCAAGATAGTGGGAAAAGGCACAACCGTGACGGCAAATCTGAAATACGGCAGTGCAAAAACAGAGTTTTTCAGCGGCGGCTGTGTTAACGAGAAAAACGGAGTCAGACTCAGCGCGGAAACTTGTGTGCGTCTTGGTGCGGCGGTGGGCAGTGCCGCAGGGTGCAGGCGTGTTGCGGTGGGCAGCTGCGGCTCTTCGGCATCGGGCATTATGCGTCTTGCGCTCGGTGCGGGTCTGTGCGAAAGAGGTGCCGAAGTGTGGGATATGGGCGAATGCTTTGAAGCTCAGCTTGCGTTTATTGTCAATGTCTGCGGACTTGATGCAGGTCTTTTTGCCTGTGCGTCAGATGAAAAATATGTTTCTCTTTGCGCGGAAAGCGGTCTTGGTGCACCGAGGAGCCTTGAAAGGCAGATTGAAGCGGCGGTTTCCAAAGGTGAATTCCGTGAATGTGCGTATTCCGAATGCAAAGAGCCTGCGAATATGAGAGAAGTGAAGCGGTTGTATGCTCAGAGACTCAGTGCATATGCACCTGACGGATTGGGAGGAATTGCCTGTACGGCGGAAAGCGACAACGAAAATATAAAGAATCTTCTGAAGTCCTGCCTTGCGGATTTGAGTGCGGAAAAGGACGGCGGATTGATTTTCAGAATAAGCAGAGACGGCAAAACTCTTTCGGCAGAGCAGGGCGGAATCACTGCGGAGCATCACAGCCTGCTTGCTTTGTGCTGCCTTGACGAAATGCGCAAGGGCAGGGATGTTGCCGTGCCTTATGACGCACCTCAGTTCCTTGACTCTCTGGCAGAGGCTTGCGGAAGAAAGGTGCTGCGTTATCTTTCAACTCCTGCGGATTCCTCGGATTTCCGTGCAAGACAGCTTGCGGCAAAGCAGCCTTTTGTGCGTGACGGACTTTTCCTCGCCGTTAAAATCCTTGCGATAATGAAAGAGAAAAACTGCGGTCTTTCGGATTTGCTTTCCGAATTGCCTCAAAAATTCATTCTGAAAAGGAATGTCAGAATTTCATTCTCTCCGTCATATCTCATTTCTCTTGCAGGGGAAAACAGCCTTGGTGTGCGGAATGATTTTGAGGGGATAAAAATAATCCGTGATGAGGGCAGAGTGCTGATTATTCCCGAAAGGGGCGGCGAAAGCGTGCGTATTCTTGCGGAGTCAAATTCAATGGAGGCGGCAGAGGAGCTTTGTGCCGATGTTGAGGATATCATAAACAGTGCATCGGATGAAGTGTAAACATTGTATTAAATTATATTATATAATACTTGACTTATTTAAATAAAAATTATAATATATTATGGGGCAGGAGCGTGCCCCGTGAACATAATCTACACGAACCGAATTACGATTTTAAATAAACCATTTTTTAAGAAAAGGAGATTTTATGCAGAAAAAGACTACCAAAAACAATCAACCCAAAGAAAATAACGCTAAAAAAGATAACAATAAAACTCAGCAGAAAGCAAAGAAGCCTTACAAGAGGAATTTCTATAAGAACAGAAACGGCTCTGCCAAGAAATACAGAAAAGTACCTGCCGTCAACGAAACACCCGTAAGAATCGCGTTTCTCGGCGGTCTTAACGAGGTCGGCAAGAATATGACCCTCTATGAGTACAAGGATGATATGTTTCTCGTGGATTGCGGTCTTGCATTCCCTGACCCCGAAATGCTGGGCGTAGACCTGGTTATTCCCGATTTTTCCTATGTTGAAAAAAATGCGGATAAGATAAAGGGTATCGTTATTACCCACGGCCACGAGGACCACATCGGCGGTCTTGCTTATCTGCTCAAGACGGTGAATATTCCCGTTTACGGCACAAAGCTCACAATCGGTCTCATTCAGGGCAAGCTTAAGGAGCACGGT
This sequence comes from uncultured Clostridia bacterium, assembly GCA_937919155.1. Taxonomy (GTDB): domain Bacteria; phylum Bacillota; class Clostridia; order Oscillospirales; family Acutalibacteraceae; genus CAG-177. Next base: position 7,827 of record CALFPM010000060.1, on the reverse strand, counting down.
CTGCTCAGCAGCGTGAAGCTCAATGAAATTGCACCGGGCGATGTTGTGAAGCTTGGCGGCTTTGATGTTGAGGCAATCCATGTCAACCACTCCATTCCCGATGCCATTGCCCTTGCAATCAAGTGCGAATGCGGAACGGTTATTCAGACGGGCGACTTCAAGATTGACAGCACTCCCATTGACGGCGGAATGATTGACCTTTCCCGTTTTGCTCAGCTTGGTGACGAAGGCGTGCTTTGTCTGCTTTCCGATTCAACCAACGCTGAAAGAGCGGGCTACACGGAAAGCGAGCGCAAGGTGGGCGAATCATTTGATGTGCTTTTCCGCAAGGCGGGCAAAAACAGAATCATCGTTGCAACCTTTGCATCGAATATCCACAGAGTTCAGCAGATTATCAACGTTGCTCATTCGTTGGGCAGAAAGGTTGCCATCATCGGCAGAAGCCTTGAGAATGTTGTCAATATCAGTGCACAGCTCGGCTACCTCAACATTCCCGAAAATGTTATGATAAATGCGGATTTAATCAATAAATATCCTGCGGAGGATATCGTTGTCATCACAACGGGCAGTCAGGGTGAGCCTATGTCGGCTCTCTCAAGAATGGCGTTTTCAGACCACAGAAAGGTTGAAATCCGCCCCAACGATTATGTTATCATTTCAGCAACTCCCATTCCGGGCAACGAAAAAACAGTGGGCAAGGTTGTCAATGAGCTTCTCAAGCTTGGCGCTCAGGTTATTTACGAAAAGATGTATGATGTTCATGTTTCGGGTCATGCATGTCAGGAAGAGCTCAAACTCATTATGGGTCTTGTGAAGCCGAAATATTTCATTCCCGTTCACGGCGAGCAGAAGCATCTGCGCAAGCACGCAATGCTTGCAGAGGGCATGGGCATCGGCACGGAGAATATCTTCATTGCCGATAACGGCTATGTTGCCGAAATGACAAGCCAGTCAATCAAGAGCGCGGCTCCCGTGCCTGCAGGCAGAGTCTTTGTTGACGGCTCGGGCGTTGGCGATGTGGGAAGTGTTGTTCTCAGGGACAGAAAGCATCTGGGTCAGGACGGTATCATTGTCGTAACCGCTTCGCTGGACTACGAAACAGGTCAGCTTATTGCAGGTCCCGAGGTTATTTCGAGAGGTTTTGTTTATGTTAAGGAGAATGAGGAGCTTATTGCTCAGGCAAGAAAAATTGCGGAAAGATCGCTTGAAAATTGCTATTACAGCAACATCAGCGACATAAACGCAATCAAGGGCAAGCTCAGGGATGCGGTTTCTCATTTCGTTTATGAACAGACGAAGAGAAGCCCCATGATTCTTCCCATTATTATGGAGGTTTAAATGAAATTCAAGGGTTTTCGGTATGACAGTCTGCTCATATTTCTGACCGCGGGCATTGCGGCGGTCTTTATTGCCATGACCTTTTTCATCGAAAAGCGTCTTGCCGCTGCGGAGTGCCTTGCCTTTGCTCTTGTGATTGTCATTGCGCTTTACAGGTCGCTCTCGGCAAAAAGCAGATACAAAAAATTCCTGATTAAAACATCAAAAAAACTTGATTATACAGACCAGAAGGTGCTGTCATCCGCGCCGTTTCCTGTTGCCGTTTGCGATGAGGTTGGTGTGATCTCATGGTGCAGTGAAAAGTTCCTGAACGAAATTGCAAGGGGAGAAATCACCTCAACGGATAATATAACCTCTTACACAAACGGTATGAGTATTGATTCAATTGTTAACCGTGACGGTAACTGCGTGAGCGTTGACGGCAGATATTACACTCTTTATTCCGTTTCCTACAGGTCATCGGGCAAGCGTTTTAATGCCGTTTATTATCTTGATAACACAAGCCTCAAAAAGGCGGAAATTGAATATATCAATTCCCGTCCCTATGCCGTTCTGATTGAAACGGATAATCTTGACGATTCAAGAAGCGACTTCAGGGAAAGCGAGCTTGCGGAAATCCGCAGCCGCATTGAGGGTGAGCTTGATAATTGGGCAGAGTCATATAACAGCGTGATGAAGAAGGTCAGCGATGACCGATATCTGATTGTCACGGAGCAGCAGAATTTCAGCCGTATGACGGAGGAAAGATTCTCCGTGCTTGAAACTGTCAGAAATTACGAATACAAAGAAACAAAGGTCGGAGCAACTCTTTCAATCGGTGTTTCGGGCGGAGATAATATCCGCGCCTGCGAAAAGGGAGCAAGAAAAGCTCTTGAAATGGCACTGGGCAGAGGCGGCGACCAGGTTGCAATCAAAAATAAAGACGGCTACGATTATATCGGCGGTGTGTCCAAAAGCGCGGAAAAGAAAAACAAGGTGCGCACAAGAATTGTGGGCTCTGCGCTTGCCGAAATCATCAAGTCGAGCAGCAATGTCATTGTTATGGGTCATTCTTACACGGACCTTGATGCCGTTGGTGCCGCCGTGGGCATTGCCTGCGCGGCGGAAAGCCTGGGAATTCCTGCTTACATAGCAACGGACAGGAAAAAGACCCTTGCATCAACGCTTATCGAAAGACTCGATGAACAGAACAAGGGCGGACTCATAATCGGGCAGGATAAGGCTCTTGAGCTTATGGATAAAAAGAGCTTGCTCGTTGTGGCGGATACTCATATTTCAACCTTTGTTGAATTCCCCGCAGTGCTTGAAAAGGCTGAAACAACGGTTGTTATCGACCACCACAGAAGAACAAAATCAGAGATTGAAAATGCAGTTGTTTTTCATCACGACCCCAATGCATCATCGGCTTGCGAAATGGTGACGGAGCTTTTGCAGTACATCAATCCCGACATGAAAATTGAAAAATATGTTGCGGAAGCACTCCTTGCAGGCATTATGCTTGACACAAAGGATTTTGTGATGGGCACGGGCGTGCGTACCTTTGAGGCGGCGGCTTACCTTAAGGAAAAGAAAGCCGATATGATAAGCGTCAAAAAGCTTTTTGCCAATTCACTTGAGGTGAACAAGCTGAGGACAAAGGTTATTTCTGCGGCGGAAAATTACAAGAGCTGCGCGGTTTCAACGGTGAATTTTGAATCACCCGATGTGAGAATTATTGCGGCTCAGGCGGCAGATGAATTGCTGAAGGTCAGCGGAATAAAGGCATCGTTTGTTATTTTTGAAAACGGCGATTGCGTCAATATTTCCGCAAGAAGCCTCGGCGAAATCAATGTTCAGGTAATTATGGAGGCTCTCGGCGGCGGCGGTCATCAGACCATGGCGGCGTGTCAGCTGAAAGGCACAACGGTGCAAAGCGCAAAAGAGACCCTGCAAAACACAATAGATAATATTTTAAGGAGATAAAAAGATGAAAGTTGTACTTATTCAGGATGTTAAAGGGCTGGGCAAAAAGGGCGAGCTTGTCAACACATCGGACGGCTACGCAAGAAACTTCCTTTTCCCCAGAAAGCTTGCAATGGAAGCAAATGCTCAGGCAATGAGCGAGCTTAAAAACAGAGAGGCTGCTGAAAAGCACCGTATTGATACGGAGATTGCCAATGCAAAGGCAAATGCCGCAAAGATTGAGGGCAAAACCGTTAAACTCACCGCAAAAGGCGGTGCAGGCGGCAAACTCTTCGGCTCGGTAACATCAAAGGATGTTGCAGGTCTTATCGCAAAGGAATTCGGCATCACCCTTGACAAGCGCAAGGTTGTTGTTGAGGATATCAAAGCATTCGGCACATACCCCGTTGAGGTAAAGCTTTATAACGGCATTTCAGCCTCAATGTATGTAAGCGTGCAGGAATAAGCTTATCGGGATCACTCCCGCCACTATATCCGAACGGAGAATAAAAATGGCAGATAACGGAATGTTTACACTTGACAATATTCAGATGCCGTTCAGTGCCGAGGCGGAGCAGGCTGTGTTGGGCAGCATTCTTGTTGACCCTTCCTGCCTTTCTCAGGCGGCGGTTTACATAAACCCCGAGTCGTTCTATCTTCCTCAGCATTCGGCAATCTTTTCGGCAATGATAACCCTTGACAGCACGGGCAGAACCATTGACCCCCTTGTTGTGCTTGACCTTCTTGTTCAGCAGGGTGTTTATGATAACAGCTCGGGCAGAAATTATCTTTTTGAGCTTGCGCAGATGGTGCCCTCAACTGCAAACATTGAGATGTATGCAAAGATTGTGCGCGAAAAGTTCTATATGCGAACTCTTATCGGCATTTCAAGCGAAACCATTGAAAGTGCCGTTGCTCAGGAGGAAACTGCGGATGCCCTGCTCGATAATGCAGAGCAGAAGATTTATAACATCCGTCAGGGCAAGACTTCAAATGCACCCTCAAAGCTCAAGGATATCATTGTCAACAATGTTTATGACACCCTTAAGAAAATTACGGGTGAGGATAAAGACCTTTATAAAGGTTACACAACGGGCTACAGCGACCTTGACAAGATTCTGACAGGTCTCAACAAGTCGGACTTCATTCTTGTCGGCGCCCGCCCTGCGATGGGTAAAACAAGTTTTGCGCTGAACCTTGCCCGCAATGTTGCGGCTCTCGGCAAGCGTAAGGTGCTGTTCTTCTCTCTTGAAATGACAAAGGAACAGCTTGCGATGCGTGTTCTCGGCACCGAAGCAAGAGTTTCCAGCCACAAGATGAGAAACGGCAATATTTCACAGGATGAGTGGGTAAGATTGGGTATGGCAACCAGCGCACTCAATGACTGTGAGCTTTATTTTGACGATACCTCCACAATCACCGTGCCCGAAATGAAGGCAAAAACAAGACGTCTGGGCGGCGTTGAATGTGTTATCATTGACTACCTCGGTCTTATCAAGGGAAGTTCACGCACCGAAAACCGTGTTCAGGAAGTCAGTGAAATCACAAGAAACCTGAAGATGATGGCAAAGGACCTCAATATCCCCATCGTCTGCTGCGCTCAGCTTTCCAGAGGCACGGAAGGCAGAGGCAAATCCCACAGACCCCAGCTTGCTGACCTTCGTGAATCGGGTTCAATCGAGCAGGATGCGGATATCGTTCTTATGCTTTACCGCCCCGACTATTATAACGGCGAAAAAGACGATAACGATGATCAGGAGGCACCCCGTCAGGATGTCAATATTGCAGAGGTAATCGTTGCCAAAAACCGTCACGGTGAAACGGGCACGGTTCAGTTTGCCTGGGACGGCGAACACACTCTGTTTATTCAGCTGGAGAAGAATCTTGATGATTGATAAGGTTAAATCAACAATTGAGAAATACAATATGATTCCCGAGGGTGCAACAGTTGTTGCGGCTGTTTCGGGCGGCAGTGATTCAATGGCAATGCTCAGCGTGCTGAATAAGCTTAAGGATGAGCTGGGTTTCACTCTTTGTGCGGCTCATGTCAATCATTGCCTGCGCGGCGAAAGCGCGGATGCGGACGAAAAATTCGTCTGCGAAAAATGCGCGGAAACGGGAGTTAAGCTTTATGTGAAGCGTGCCGATGTGAAAGCTCTTGCGGCGGAGCAGGGGATCGGTCTTGAGGAATGCGGCAGAAATGTGCGCTATGAATTCTTCAATTCAATCGGAAACGATATTATTATCGCAACCGCCCACAACCTGAGCGACAGGGCAGAAACCTTTCTGTTCAATTTCGCAAGAGGCAGTGCATTGCGCGGACTTTGCTCAATTCCTCCCATCAGGGAAAACATCATCCGTCCCGTTATCGGCTGCACAAAGGAAGAAATTCTTGAGTATTGCAGGAACAACGGTGTTGATTATGTGACGGATGCCACCAACGCGGATGTCGCATATTCACGCAACAGAATCAGGCACAACATAGTGTCCGAATTCAGGCAAATCAACCCTTCCTTTGAGTCAAGCGCGGAAAGATGCATTTCCGCTCTCAATGAGGATGAAGCTTATCTTTCATCCCTTGCGGATGAAGCGGTTGAAAAGGCAAGGTGCGGCGGCGGATATTCCGCCCGGATTCTTGCGGAATTGCCTCAGGCTCTGAAAAGACGCGCCCTGATTAAAATTGCCGAAAACGGTGCAGGAGTTACTCCCGAATATAAATTTGTTGAGAAAATCGGCAATCTGCTTGATTGCGGAGGCTCATTGCAGATTAACGGCGGAGTTACCGTAAGAGTGCGCAAAGGTGTGCTTGATTTTCCCGTTGAATGTGAAGCTCCCGATGCCGCGGAGCTTTGCGAATCTCTTTGCTTCGGAGGCGCAAAAATCACTGCAGAAATTGTTAACACAGACGAAATAAATAATTTACAAAACATTTCAAATCAGGTATTGGAATATTATCTTGATTATGATAAAATACACGGCAGGGTAGTTGTGAGAAGCCGTGCGGACGGCGATTCAATCACCCTTGCTTCAAGAAAATGCACAAAAACCCTCAAAAAACTCTTCAATGAGCTTGCAATCCCGCCCGAAAAACGAAATTCGGTTGCGGTGTTTGCTGACGAAGACGGTGTGATTCTTGCCGAGGGAGCAGGAATTGCCCTGCGTACAAAAGCAGATAAAGACACCAAAAAAGTGCTTCGGATAAAAATTGAAAGATAATACAGGATGTGGAAAAATGATAAACGATATCGAAAAAGTATATTACAGTGAAGAAACACTTAAAAATATTGTTGATCGTATGGGCGCACAGATAAGTGAGGACTACAAAGATAAAAATCTTCTTCTTGTCAGCGTGCTGAAAGGTTCGGTTGTGTTTATGGCAGACCTTATGCGTGCCATCACCGTGCCTTGTGCAATTGACTTTATGTGTGTTTCAAGCTATGCCAACAAAACCGAGTCATCGGGTGTGGTTAAAATTGTGAAAGACCTTGACATCAACCTTGAGGGCTGGGATGTTCTGATAGTTGAAGATATTCTCGATTCGGGCAAAACTCTCAGCTACATAAAAAAGATTCTGCTCAGCAGAAACCCAAAGAGCATCCGCATCTGCACTCTTCTTGACAAGCCTGAGCGCAGAGTTGTTGACGATATTTTCGCGGATTATTCAGGCGCGGAAGTGCCCGATGAATTTGTTGTGGGTTACGGTCTTGATTATGACGAAAAATACAGGAATCTGCCTTATATCGGCGTCCTTAAAAGAAGCGTATACGAAAAATAAAACCGATATCATTGGGGAAAATAGATTAAGGAGTGATTGTTTAAATTGAATCCGAAAAACACCAATTCAAATAAGCAGAAGAGAAGGCTTTCTTCAATTCTGGCTTACATCCTGATTCCCGTTATGCTTATCAGCGCCATTGCATATTTTATGACCGCTCAGAAGCAGGAAAAAACGGAGTATTATGAAATTGTGGCCCTTTTTGATGAGGGCAAAGTAACTGAATATTCTCTTAACCTGAGCAGCGGTGCTCTTGTTTATAAGGTTGAGGGCGATAAAACGGAAAAAACATTTTCCGTGCCCAGCGTAAACCTTTTCATTGAGGATATTCACAGCGGAGTCATTGAATATAACAGGCAGCATCCCGATGCACCCGTAAAGGCAAAATATGTTGCAGGGTCAACGGGTCAGTGGCTTTATAATATCGTGCCCACTCTGCTTCTGCTTGCCGTAATGGGCATTCTCACCTTTGTTATGTTCAGGCGTATGAATCAGACAATGAGCAACGAAAATAACCGCACACTCAGCTTCGGCAAGGCAAGAATCAAGCAGGCAAAGGACGAAAAGAGAAAAACAACCTTTGCTGATGTTGCAGGTGCCGATGAAGAAAAAGAGGAGCTTGAAGAAATTGTTCAGTTCATCAAGAATCCCTCAAAGTTCGATTCTCTCGGTGCAAGAATTCCCAAGGGTGTGCTTCTTGTAGGCCCTCCGGGTACAGGTAAAACCTTGCTTGCAAGGGCTGTTGCAGGTGAGGCTGATGTTCCCTTCTTCTC